>JBGSRE010000551.1:0-10550 GCA_041737755.1 Oligoflexus sp. | reverse complement strand
CCTAGGACTGCTCATGGGATCCGGCAGCTGCAGCTCTATCGCCTTTGCAGTCCCATGCTGCCGATTGGTTCCTTTACCTGGTCTCAGGGATTGGAAACAGCGGTGGAAAAAGGCTGGATTCATAATGGAGCGAGTGCCTTGGACTGGATCAAGGCCGTGCTTCTCCTTTCTGTCGCTCAGACCGAGGGGCCAGTTTTGATTCGCCTCTTGATCGCGCTGGAGGAGCATGACAGCCAAGCCTTTCAAGCTTGGAATCAGCTCCTGCAAGCCCTGAGGGAAACGATGGAGCTGCAAAACGAAGATCAGGAGCAGGGAGAACTTCTGCATAAGCTTAATGTCTTGCATTTTCCGGGTTTGCCAAAGCTCCTCGATGACTATTCGTTACCGGCAGCCTTTGCAGAAGCCTTGCATCAGATGGAAGTCCCCATCGCCGATGGCTTGCAGGCTTTTCTTTGGATGTGGATTGAAACCCAGGTGGTACAGACTATTAAATTGGTTCCTTTGGGCTTGAAAGAGGGGCAAATCCTGCTCGATGAATTGCTGCAGACGATTCCTGAAGCTTTGCAAAAAAGTTTGGACTGTCCCGATTCTTTGATTGGACTCTCGCTGCCGGGTCGCAGTCTGGCCAGCGCATTTCATGAATCACAATACTGTCGGATCTATCGATCTTAGGAGTTTTTCTATGCATGAACATTTGCGGGTGGGAATTGGTGGACCGGTTGGATCGGGAAAAACGGCTTTGGTCCTGGCTCTCTGTCAGCGTATGCGGGAGCGCTATGACTTGGTTGTGGTTACGAATGATATTTATACCCGAGAGGATGCCCAATTTTTGATGCGACATGAGGCCTTGAGTGAAGATCGAATCATTGGAGTGGAAACCGGTGGCTGTCCCCACACGGCGATTCGCGAAGATGCTTCGATCAATTTGAAGGCGGTAGATACCCTACTCGCTCGTCATCCGACAGCGGAGCTGGTGTTTATTGAAAGCGGTGGTGATAATCTCAGCGCGACCTTCAGCCCCGATCTTTCCGATCTGACTCTTTATGTTATCGATGTGGCAGCGGGTGATAAAATTCCTCGCAAAGGTGGTCCTGGCATTACCAAGTCCGATCTGCTGGTGATCAATAAAACCGATCTTGCTCCCATGGTCGGAGCATCTTTGGAAGTCATGGCTCAGGACGCTAAAAAAATGCGCGGATCTCGGCCCTTTGTCTTTAGCTGTTTGAAAAAGGGTGATGGAATTGATGCCATTGTTGATTTTATTCGAGTGCAAGGAATGCTCGACCGCAAACGGAAGGCTTAGTCTTGGGCAGAGGCACGGGTAGAGAACCATCGTCATCCCCAGGCCCACGCAGTGGGCCGTCGGGGATCCGTCTGGATCAAAAGGGTTCCCGACGCTCGCTAATTCGGTCATCCCCAGGCCCACGCAGTGGGCCGTCGGGGATCCCTATTCTCTATGACAAGGTGAGAGTACCGCCCATTGGCGAGGAGAGGCTGTCAAGAAATACAGCGCGTGACATTGAATAGAGACGGAAGCAGCCCTGGGCTGATGGTACAAAGGGCATCCAACGGAGCCCAAGATTTCTTCCAATCCCAACTTGCCCGAGTTTCCGCATCTTGGTAGCTTAACTTCCGCTTCACCTCCATAAGGCTATCTATGACGCACTTTATTGGGCTCTTGGGTTTGGGAATTATCGTCGGAATCTGTTGGCTTCTTTCTGAAAACCGAAAACGCATTGACTGGCGAACCGTCCTCTTGGGGATTGGCTTACAATTTTTACTGGCCTTTCTTCTGCTTGGCATACCAGCCTTGGGACTGAAGAGTCCAGCCTATGCAGTCTTTGAAGCACTCAACAATATGATTGTGACGGTTATCAGCTACTCCGATCAAGGTTCAGCTTTTCTGTTTGGAGATCTGGGTCAAGGTGACAAATATGGCTATATCGTTGCCTTTCGTGTTCTGCCCACGATCCTCTTTTTCTCAGCATTAATGGCTGTCCTCTATCACCTCGGCATTATGCAGAAAATCGTCTACGGCATTGCCGTCGTCATGCATAAGACTTTACGAGTCAGTGGTGCGGAAGCTTTGGCGACAGCCGCCGAAATCTTTGTCGGACAAACGGAATCGCCCCTGATGATAAGGCCGTATATGGACAAGCTCACCCGCTCCGAGCTGCTGGCCCTGATGACGGGCGGTATGGCAACGGTCGCCGGTGGTGTGCTGGCGGCTTATGTGGGGATGCTCAATCCTCTGATTCCTAATATCGCGGGGCACTTGCTCACGGCCAGCGTGATGGCGGCACCGGCCGCTTTGGTTCTGTCAAAACTATTGATACCAGAAACGGAAGTTCCGGCCACCATGGGCAAGGTCGAGTTCAATCATGAAAAAACTGCAGTGAATGTGATCGATGCCGCCGCCCATGGCGCCAGTGAAGGAACTAAACTGGCGATCAACGTCGGCGGGATGCTCATCGCCTTTATTTCACTCATGGCCCTCTTCAACGGACTTTTTTCGGGCCTAGCATCCTTTGTTGGATTGGAAGCCTGGCTCGGACATCCCGTCACACTCGAATGGATCCTCGGCTGGCTTTTCTCGCCCCTCGCCTTTGTGCTGGGCATTCCCGTTCATGAGTGCTTGCAGGTCGGACAGCTGCTTGGAAAAAAATTAGTCTTGAATGAATTCGTGGCCTATATGGATCTGGCGCAAAACGGCGGCCAACTTTCCGAACGCTCACGCATTATTATTTCCTACGCTCTCTGTGGCTTCGCCAATTTCAGTTCGATCGCAATTCAATTGGGTGGCACGGGAAGTCTGGTGCCCCATCGTCGTCCAGAAATTGCTCGGCTTGGTATGAGGGCCCTCATGGCGGGAACTCTAGCCACCTGCATGACAGGCGCCATCGTTGGCTTGCTCATCATCTGAGACGATAGAATCATCAGGGCAACTGCAAACTCTGAGTGAGAAATCCTCTGGATTGGCAAGCTAGCTCGATCGCAGCCCACTCAGCTTCATGAAGCCTGCTGCTTGGTTTCCACCGCCCGCCAACGAAGCAGCAAGAACGTGCAATCATCGCCGAGCGGGTGCTGTTTGCAAATCGCTTCGCTGGTCTGCAAAATCTTGCTTTTGAGCTCCTGTGGACTTTGATCATAGGCGAGCAATCCGCCCAGTGCCTTATGATTCAAGACCTGACCCTCGGGTCCTTGGTTTTCAATGAGACCATCGGTGAAAAGGAGAAGTCCTTCGCCGGCATTCAATTTTATCATTCTTGTTTCCATGCTATGGTTGGTCCCATAGCCCAAGGGAGTCCCTGGTTGGACCAAGGAAAGATTCTTTTCCTTACCGATCAAAAAGGGCGGCAGATGTCCCGCATTGAGATAAGTGAACTCCCCAGATTGCATATCGAGACAAGAAAAAAACATGGTCATGCCACGATCCATTTTATGGCTGGCTTCCAGGACCACTTCATTGGCGGCCTGATAGAGTTCTTTAAGAGCTTGGTTAGGGCTTGCATGGAGGCCCTGCTGACAAATGACCGAGAGCGCTCCCTTGATCGCTCCCGCCACAGCGATCGTAATCAGGGCTGCGGGGACTCCATGCCCGGTGACATCGCCTACTAAACTGTAAAGTCGCTGCGAGGATTCATCGTACTGCACTCCAAACCAATCACCACCGGTCATCTCCGCCGGTTGGAAATGATAGGCAATTTCCACCCCAGGGACACCTGTTGCATCATAACCGAGCGCCTTATAAACAGCCTGGGCTTCGGCCAAAGTCGATTCAATAGTCAAGCGCGCCGCTGTCTCCCGGGCAAGCGATGTTCTCGATAGGGTATTGCGAACCCGGAGCACCACTTCTTCACTGAGCAATGGTTTGGCCATATAATCATCAGCTCCCATGGCTAAACCAAGCAGCCGATCCTCTTGGGAAGCACGAGCTGTGAGAAGGATCACAGGAATATTTCTTAACTCCGGACTCTGCCTTATTTCCAAGAGAATATCTTCACCCGAGAGCCCGGGCATCATGAGATCCAAGAGCAAAAGATCAGGCTTCTGCCTCTTAATCCTGGCTAAGCCCTCGCGGCTATCGGTGAAAATTTCGACAGGATAATGCTGATGGGAAAGGATGGCCTCAATAACATCACAGTTCACATCGTTGTCATCGATGACAACGATATCAAATGGCTCCAAGGTCTTCGCCAGCACAGCAATGGTTCCAGTTTGCGCCACTTCCGCAGGCTTGGATAAATCGACCGTCACGAGCAAGGGTATCGACCCGAGTTGATCTGGAGTAGCCCGAGGCCGTTCGAGCTGCACGACCAACTGCTCTGGTAGCGTGACAGTGAATGTACTGCCTTGCCCAAGCTGGGATTGAACATGAATGCTGCCTTGCATAAGATCCACAATCTGCTTAACCATAGCCAGACCAAGGCCAGTCCCTTCGAAGCTTCGACGAGAACCCTCGTCGACTTGTTTGAACTCTTCGAAAATACGCTGGTGATTTTCCTCAGCAATACCAAGTCCGGTATCCGATATGCGAATGATCAGACATTCTGCCTTCGATTCCAGATCCATTTGCACATGATTGGGTCGATCGCGATCATGAAATTTAAACGCATTGCCGAGTAAATTCCGAATAATGGTCATGAGATGATCATGATCATTGATAAAAATGGGTCTTTCGCTCGGCAGCCAGGATACCTGAGACTGGAAAAACAGATTGGGTCTTCGGATTTGCAGACTTTCAGCAAGTACGATCGCCTCTTCTTTGATTTCATCCAGAGGAATGCGTGAGCTATTGAGTTTAAGTGTGCCCGTTTGTGACTTGGCTAAGTCCAGAATAGTATTGACCTGAAGCTTAAGTGATTCGGTTAAACTCCGGACTTTTTCTAGCTTCTCCAGCATTTCCTGCCGAGTCTCACCATAGTGTCCTCGCTGCAAGAGGTCGATATAACCAATCACACCATTGAGGGGAGTTCGCAATTCATGCGAAGTATTTTGAAAGAAAATAGTTCGGGCTCGATCCTTTTCGATAAGGTTCTCATTGAGCCGCTCTATTTTGATACGATTTTCAATTTGTTCTTGTTCACTCTGCTTGAGACTCTTGATAAGTTTGATATTGATAGCATCGGCTTGCTCTTGATCTAATTTGATCCGATCTGCCAGCCCCAAGGACAGGAGCACGACTTCCATCAGCGAACCTATCTGCAAACCGTTGTCGGTAATAAAGTTGGAAGGCAGCAATCCAGCACTCGCCAAGGCAAAGAGAAAGGTGCCGATGAGCATCGATGAAAAGGCAATCAGAAAGTATTTCGCCGGCCGATAGCCCATGCGTAAGCGGACGATGCTAGCAATAAAGACGAAAACAACAAAGAACAGCACCCCAAATGTGACCATTTTAATGGCCAGATCGTAGCCCAGTATAAACGCCGACGCCACTGTTGCTAGCGAATAGATCATGAGCATGTTCAAGACAAAATGCAGACGGGGTGTCTGCTTTCGAGTCGAAAGATAACTCGCCATAAAAACCGCCAGTGTACCGAGCGAAAGCGCCTCCAAAACAGGGACCATAAAGCTGTTGAGTTCAGGCCGCGAAGGCCACATATATTGAAAGGCAAAGCCATTCAGAGCAAACATAGCAAGGCCGTAGCTGGCAATATAGAGGACATAATAGAGGTAGCTCACCTGCCGGATGGAGATATAGATGAAGAGGTTATAGAGCACCATCACCAACATAATTCCAAAGTAAAGCCCATAGGCCAGCGTCGCCTGAGTTGCTTGTTCGGTGAAAGTCCCCGAGTGCCAAAGCGTCAGTGGCATTTTCAAAACACCCATGGATTTGACACGAATATAGACTTCTTTGATCTCACCCGCGGACACCACGAAAGTGGGATTTCGGTAGTTCATATCCCTTTGATGAAACTGGAATTGATCACCGGATTGCTTCGACAGCCACGGACCATCCCCGGTCCGGGAATAAAAGCTAATGTGATCCAATGGGGGATAGCTGATTTCAAAGATCCACGGGCCTGGAGGCAATGGCCCGAGCAGGCGCAAGCGAAACCAATAGCTTGAACTCGTGTAACCAAAACTCGGCACTTCAGCTTGGCTTTTCACCCAGAGATGATTGGGGTTTTCCACGCTGAAATCTTCAATATTCAAAAGGCTGCTAGGATCTTCGAGAATCTCCAGCTGGGCCCCCAGTATGTATTTTTCTGTAGCGGAGTGGGGCAGAAATCCAGCGACTGGCTCAGCAAAGGCTGGCACGCCAAGAATGAGTGACATTACCCAGAGAGAAAAAACAAGCGACAATCGTTTTTTCAAGAAAATCTCCTCCCAAGCTGATTCATCTTCAAACAGAGTGTCGCAATCCAGAGCCCGGATGAACGGGATTACGGGGGTATCTCTCGCGGTTGATGTATGCATGAACAGCAAAAAGCTTCGAAATGACGCGAATTGCCGGATCTTGTTGGTATCATCCAGTGTAATTCATAACATCGATTGAATCAAAGTTTTGCCTGAGCGATCCATGCGGCATTCGATCGCAAGATCTTTAAAATTGACTCGGGTCAAAGGCAATATCCTTTAGTTTTCTGGTATTTTTTAGGCTTTGGAACGCCAGCTTTTGATTTCTGGCGATTTCTCTTCGAAAAGCAGCTATCACTGAGAGAGGCTTTGGCTTGAAAGCTCAGAATTTGCTCTCAAGCTTTCTTGCAGATAGGAAATCGAAAGATGCGAAAGATAATCTTAGTTCCCCTTCTATGGATCGCTTGTTTGACCAGTTCCTGTTCGCAAATTCTTGATGGGAAGGACCAAATTCTGGCTTTTCTCGTCGATTTCATCCCGATCGAAATCGAGCGGGCCTTGGGCGAACGAACTCTTGAGTCGGTCGTACCGAAGAACATGCGGCTCGTTGATGCCAAAGCTCAGGCCGCCCTCGAGTCACTCATGCAGCCACTGCTCCGCCTTCCCCAACACCAAGAGAAGCCGCGGATTATCATCAGTCAAAGCCAAGAGCTCAATGCCTTTGCTTTGCCTGGCGGCATTCTCGTCTTCAATCAAGGGATGCTCCTTGCTGCAGAAAGCCCTGAAGAGATCCTTGGCGTTGCGGCTCATGAACTGGCCCATGTTTCCGAGCGGCATGTGATGTCGGGACTGGTCCAAAGTATGGGGTTGATGGCCGTCGTCAGCGCAGTCTTTGGCGATGCGGAAGGCCTTGCGGCACTGCTTGTGGGCCAGGGTACAAGACTTGTCCAGAGTGGTTTCTCCCGCCGCCACGAGAGTGAAGCCGACGCCGTAGGTTTTAACTCGATGGTGGCTGCCAAACTCGACCCAAGGGGAATGGTCCGCTTTTTTCAGCGACTTGAAAAGATCAAACAGCAGGATCCACAGAATCCCATGGTCAAACTGCAGTCTTTCTTCAGCACGCATCCTTTAACAGGCGAACGAATCGAAACTATTGCTGGTCTCTACGAACAACTGCCTAACTCCGAAAAGAACTCGCTGAGAAAAAGTAATTTTCCTTTGAAAAAATTGCAGGATAGCTTGCGGAACAAATAAACAGAGGTGGATCGCCCCCCAATTATTTCTTCATATTGCATAAATCGTTCTCCAGTAGAACGATTTCACCACAAAATCGTTCTGGATCAGAACGATTTATATAACTATCTGATATTTAATAATTTATACATGATTGGTGGGCGTCCAAAACCTAACGGCAAACACTCCACCGCAGCGGACGATTGGACTCGAGCGGGGAAGGATCAGAGCGATCAGTTTTTCGATCAGCTCGGACGGACTTATGGGATGCCGCTGGTGCCCTCATTCCAAGCCTCTTTAACTTTATAAAGAATATCGCCACTAGCAGTTCTCTTCAGGCGATCCTCGGCGAGAGGAGGGGGCGGCATTCGGCCGTCTCGATGCACTAGGCTTCGATAATCTGCTGAATATTTAGAGCAAGCTAAAACCGCTTAAAGTTGATCAAGCCTGACAATTCTTGTCTGCTCGATGTCACTCATAATGATTAAAAATCATGGCATTTCTCGGTCGAAAAAATGCTTAACTTACTTGCGAGGAGCAATTGGAAGCTTTTGGTGCCGCTCCAAAAGTGGACCTCTCCGCAACCTTGATTAATACAATATTTATATTAATAATAACAATATTTTATATTTATTTCATTGTGAACTGTTCAAGTTTTGACATAGAGTGGCCGAGGAGAAAATTGATATGGTCCAAAGGCTCCCGAAGCTGGGCGAACTAATTGAAAAGCTTAGAACTGCAGCTGAAACCGGTGAGTGGCGCCTGACGAAACATGCAGAACAAAGAATGATCGAACGTGATGTGGTTCTACCGGAAGTAGAAAATGTTTTGCTTAATGGCTACCATAAGCCAAAAAAAGATGAATGGAATGCGGAGTGGAAAGCTTGGCGTTACGCGATTTGCGGCAAAGTAGGTGATCGAAACATCAGACTTGCTGTTTCGTTTGATGGGATCATGTGGATTGTCACCGTGATTGATGAGGATAACTGAAATGAAAAGGAATACTGCAGTCTATACAGGTCTGGGATTTCCCGTTGTTATAGTAAATCCTAAATTCAGACTCTTTGAGGGTGAACAAATTCTTGACGTTAACCCCAAAGCATTGATGGAGGCTGTTTTTGCTTTGATTCCGGAGAAAAAAGGACGCATCACCGGAGCAGAAGTTCGTTTCATTCGATCGTACTTGAATCTCACCCAGGAAGCATTTGGCAAAATGATAGGTGTTGACCATTCGAGCATCGCCAAGTGGGAGGCGAAAAAGCAGCTTGTAACTGGAATGGAAATTCAAGTCGAGTTCCTACTGCGTGCACGCTGTCGGCTGTACAACAATAAAAAAGCTCATATCGGCGAAAGTTTTATAGAAAATTTGCTCAACGATGCGTTGCTTCGAAGCGATGCTGGAGAGCCTATGGAACTTGCTGTCTGATTTTGAGGCCTCAGAATTTTTCCCCATCAGAAGATACTTATCCTTTGATTCTCAATCATTTAAACAGACCTTCTAGCATGGTCATTGGAAAGTTCCCGCATAGTTCAAAGCCAATATCACGCTGATTCCCGCAGGCTTGCTATCCGACACAAAACGCCCCACACCAAGAGTGGCGCTTAGATTTTCCTGCGGCAAGTTTTTAAACTGCAGAAAACCATGCTGAGAATCTTGCACCTTTTCTTCAAGGTAGCTCTCTCTTAGCAAAATCCCCGCCCGCAAACCCGTCGCAATTTCGCTGCCGAAAATGAGAGTCCTTTCGTCTAAACTTGCTCCATCATTCGGATAGACCAGCGCTGTGCTTGCATCCAAAATAGCTTGATCCGAACCAGATATACTCTCATAGAATTTTCTTTTGTACTGCAGCCTTCCAAAAAGGCTTTGGTAGGCGGCCTGAAAATTCCAGGCAATCGAAGTCGAAGACAAGTTACCAAGACAATTATTGGCGTTACAATCGTAGCCTTTGACTTCTCGAAAACGCCGGTAACGATCAGCGGCTAGCGTGACTCCGAAAAAAGCTGCGGGATCGAAGTCAATGCTCCAACTGCTGCCCATCTGGGAGGGTGAGAGCGCAGCTTTCAGACCGGCCCGCACTGATCCATGAAAAGGTCCTTTAGGATCACCCCATAGACCGTGTTTGAGACCAAGACCTGGCTCGAGGGCGAAGGCTGGAGCGTGAGTTCGAGCGACAAGATCTGCCGTGTAGTTCCATTCCACAGCCTTGAGCTGCGCCGCTGAACCCCATAAAGATAAACAGAACACAGCTTGGACCCACCGCTTATTCAGTCTCATAAAAGGCTCCTCTGTACTTTTTCTAGCCGTGCCTTATCATGATACGCTAGAGCCTTTCGACTTAGAAAGACTCGATTTTCAGATCATGGTGCATATTTTTCAGGAGCTTTTATACACAATTGAATGTGGATAACATGTCGCAATCTTCTTGATTCTCCCACGCCGAATCACCTTTTGCTTTTTGGGGACTTTTCAGGAACCTCCTTCCGAAGTGATACCTCGCGTTTGCGCTTGCCGGGAACCATCGTTTCGAGCATTTTACCGCCAGCCAGTTCGATCACCGTAGTTTCACTTATTTCGTCTGCGCGGATTGAAACGATTGCGTTTACGTCTACGTTTACACCTATTTGATCTGGTCCTTGTTCGATCATTATGAATTTCATTTTCGGCCTCCTTTGCTGCAGGTCCATTCCCGCGGCTTACAAGGACCTTATGGGACTTTTTCGGGAAAGCTTCAGCCCAAATTGTACAAAAAAGGTCTTTTTTCGAACAAAAATTATTCCAATATGTTCTGATAAGGTATATTAAAGGTCGGGGAAGGCTGATTCCTAAGGAGGTGTAAACACATGAAAACATTGAAGTTTCAGGTCGAAGACAAGATAATGGAATCTTTGGATAAATTGGCGGATGATTTAGGCATGAAATTGAATGCTTACGTGCAAATGGTCCTTGGGATCCACGTTAAAGAAAAGGAAGGGGAAATCAATGGCGGCGCTAAGTAGTTTCTGGCGCTTAAGCG
>JBGSRE010000536.1:0-7684 GCA_041737755.1 Oligoflexus sp. | reverse complement strand
GCAAAGCTCAGTCTTGGCGATGCCAGTCTGAGCGATGCTATTCCGGTGGTCGCCGTGTTCTGGTTCGTACATCCTAGAGCTAAAGTTCCTGTAGCATCGACCGTGATAATGGACGTTTCGGTGACGGAAGCCAAATCTGTGGTAATTTCAGCAGTCTTGGCACCGGCAGCATGATCTGCTGATTCGGTGTAGTTCCCAGAGCCGACCGTCGTTCCGTCTATTTTTACGGCAACAGCGAGATCGAAATCGGCCCACTTGACTCCTCCCGCGGACCCGCCTACCGTAAATTGAGTGAGACCCGATTTCGCTCCCGTGGCCTCCTTAAGATCCGACAAGAGCCTTGCTTTGAATGACGCTGGGTCGAAGTCTACTGCCTTCTGGCTGGATGCTTCCGCATCCGCCACTTGTTGCGTCAGGTATGCTCCCAAATCCAGTTTATAGGCAAGGGTTACCGTCTTGGCATTCGCGGTAGCTGTGTTGCAGGCGGTTTCGACAACATTGTTCAACTCCGAAACAACATTCATATGAACATATTGGGTGTCACTGCCTTCAATGCTGTCAGCAGCCACCGAAACAAATTGAACTTCTTTAATGCTTGCCTTGGGATCGTCACTGAACATATACAGAGCCTTAAATCCTTTGATCGTAGCACGTGTTAAGGTCGTAAGTTTCAGCGTGGTCTTGCTGAGTCCTGCATCCGCGCATGGTTCTAAGGAATCATAGGCCGTAATCGTGGTCTTGTTGCTGACGTTGATGCAGTATTCAATCGCGTCCTTGGCTGCACTATGAGTACGCACTGAATTGCTTTTCGTATTGGTTGTACCGATTCCTGTATCATCAGCACTGCAGGCGCCATAGTCGTTTGTATTCTGCAAGACATAAAGAATCTTGCCGTTGGTTGCCATATGGGTCGAACAGGAAGCATTGGATAGACCATATCCCGTTGAAGTCAGTTCCAGCACGCCAGTTTCTGCAAAACTCTTCAAATGAATCAAGCCCGTGCTATTGGTATTGCTCACGGTTTCCTCTGCTGTCCAGGTAGTTGGGAATGATGCGGGTTTGATGCCGACTGCGAAGAGCACCTCCACGTCACCATTTTTCGAGGACTTCGAAAGCGAACCAATTCCACCCTCTTGTCCCTCGTTGATGTAATAATCAGCATCCTTGCGCCCAAAAGCTACCCATGCATTGGACCCATTTGGGGTTGATCCCAAAGTCTCATAGCAAGACAGGTAGGCTTTCATACCAGAATCGTAGCTAGTGCTATCGGAAAAAGTAAATTCATTAGAAAATGTATACTGTGAAAACGCCGGGTAGGTTTTTTCAATTTCTGAGTCCTTATAGGTGCCCCCTGCTGTATTTTTTTCGTCAAAACAAGGCATATACGACCAATCAGTATTTCTAAAAATGCCGTTCATCCGTGAGTCGACGTTGCTGGTCATTGTCGCTAGATCAGTCGGCCCTACTCCGGAGAAATATCTATCTTTGACATCCGCTGCTGCAACACAGGCGGCATACTGGGTTGTTCCGAGGGTATACTGTGTAGCGCAATCATCTCTGGAATCGAGTTGCATGGCTTGCAGTTCAGCCATCTTTAAGCGATAGGCAACAAGATCGGTTTTTGCCAGTCGTGCCAGGGCAAAACCGGATTTGAAGTTATCCGGTGTGTTGGATTCTACCGGGGGCGTGATCTCGGGGGGTAACTATAACTTGAAGACTTTGGGAGTTTATCGCTGTCGCTGCAACGGCCTGGTTCGTCGTTTCACTTGATTTTTTTCCGCATGAAAGCAGGATGACCAACATGCCTACTGCTGTTGCGAATTTTGGCAATTGCTTCATTTTTTCCTCCGAAATAAATTCATGTCCAACCCCTCTCGGAACTTGCACGGTAAACAGTAGGAGAATTTTATTTTTTTATACTCCGCAGGCCACAAAGTTGTGGCCTCAATTCGAAACACCGCAAATTCGCCATCAATTTTGGGAGAATAAAATTTGGGTCAAAATAATAAAGGACCACCGAAGACATCGCGGGTATAAGATTAAGATCGGCAGGTTGATTTAATTTATTCCCCTAAAAAATTCGGTTATGTTGCGTTGGCCAGCTCTGAGCAAGGCGGTGTTGGCTCCGCTTTTGTCAATATTGATTTTTATCGGTTCATCATTCAGCTTGATCGCTTTATAGATAAAGCGCTTGGACGAGACGTATACTCTGCTGAGATCTTCTATTCCATGGCTGTTCCAACTGTCCAAGTTAGCGGGAAGGACCAAGCCCCATGGAAAGCTCAAAAATAAAAGAATAGAGTCTATAGTGGTTTAATATAGGCCTTTTCAACAGCCTCTAATAGATCAATTAGATTGACTAAAATAAATTAGCTCAGATAATTTACAAAAAGGTCCGAGGCTTCTAATTCGAACATTAGGGAGACAGGCAATGAAGATTATCAAGTTAGCCTTTGTTGGAAGTTTAGCGGCCGGAGCCATGTACGGTTGTGGAGCGATTAAAGACGCTGAATCCGATCTGGCTGAAACAAAGGCGTCAATCAGTGAATTCGCTTCCTTCGACCTGACCTGCAGCTTTGAAGACCTCATTGGTGATTCAGAGGTGGAGACCAACGACGAGCTATCCCTTAACACCTGGCTAACTACCACAGCCAGCTCAAGCATCTGCGAACAGGCGGCCGAACAATTTAGTATTCTTGTCGATGAGTACGATGAAGACGGCGATGGTGTTCTCTCCGATGAGGAAATTTCTACGGCTCAGGAAGAATTCGAAATTGCCGTAAAAGCAGCCTTGGATGCAGATGGTGACGGAGCCATTAGCAGCTCTGAAAAAACAAGCTGGCGGGAAACAGCGCTTCCAGCTCGAGTCGAAGAGCGCAAGACCCGCTTCAATGAAGCTTGTGGGAAGCTAGGTAAGAAAGAAAGCGACTGCAAGGGCCTACGAGATACCCGAAAAGAAGAATATAAAGACGACCTGCGAGGGCGTTTTAACGAATTTGATGCCGACAAAAACGGCACTCTATCACCACAAGAGATCAGTGCGATGAAAGCATCAGTGAAGGCCGAGCGCGACGATAAAAGAAAGGAAAGTCGCATAGAAAAGGGGATTGATGCTGACGGAGATGGTCAACTCAACGAGCAAGAACGAGAAAAGGAACGCGAAGATCGGAAAAATAAGCAGGCAACTAAAGGTTAGAACGCAAGACTAGGCGCTTAATGTTCGTTAACCCCAGGAATCTGTTTCTTTCAACATAAGAAAACTTTCCTGGGGATTAGCTTGCACAATTTGGTTTGCAAACTCCCTGATCGAGAAACAAACAGGGATTTCCTCAATTATTACCAAGCATCCAAAAATCTAACACTCCAAGCACTCATAACACTCTTCATTCGCGAGCCGCATTTTGACTCCAGCTCGCGAAGGCGGAGCAGCAGGCATGCCTGTATGTTTGAGATAACGCGCAATCTGGTTGGGATCCAATACCGCGGCAATGATTTCCAGATCACTCTTGCAGCGGGGACATCGTGAAACATCGACGGCGAAGACCGGTTTTAAGAGCCTCGCCCAACTTCCAGAAGCGAAACGCCTTGGAATGAGCAGGGCCACGCTATGGCGCAAAATGCGCGAGTATCGTTTGGATGGACGCTGAAAAACCATTCCCTCCCTGGGAATGGCCTTGCAGAATGATCCGTATCTCCGTTTTGTCCACTCCTTAACGAGCAACGACCCAGTTGCATTCCGAACGCTTCAGTGGCTGACAGCTGCGATACCAGTCGGCTGGTTTTTTGGTCAAATCGAAACTGCAAAGTCCCGCGACCCGAGGCCGGCTGAGATCCACCTGCCGTCCTTCACCGGCTTCAGTCTTGCTAAAATTCCAGTGCAAGTTTTGAGCTTTTCCTGCTTGCAAAATCACTGTCTCCGAAGGCGCCACGATATAGCTCAGATCACCTGCAGGACCGGTGATTGCGGCCGTGATCACCAGCTGACAGATGAGATCTTGCTTGGCCACTGAAACGAATTGGGCAACAGCCGTCCAGGCTTCAGGGGACTCCTCCACTTCGTAAGTCGACCGCTTAAAATCAATAAGCAGATGATCATTAGCACAGCGATCGATATGTCCGGCATCCGCGGCGCAGATATGCCCACAGTCTGCCTTGGCGAGATCACATTGTAGCGAGCCAGGATCAGGCACCTTGTCAGAAGTTTCGCCATCTTCAAGCTTCACGCAAGCCATGCTAGTTTCTAAGTTATGCCACTCTGCTGCTGTAGAAGCAGGCAAACCCAAAGGCAATTCTATACTGCGATCCGCCTTGATAAGGAGTCGACTCTGGTCGACCAGAACTTCACCTTGGTAGCGAAGTTTCAAACTGCAGAACTTAGCAAACACATCGAGATTGCGTAGCCGCAGCTGCCAGTCATCCGCCTTTTGTTCCAGGGAGGCTGGCATCTCCTTCCAGTCACCAGGATTTTTGCCCTGTCCCTCATAAGCTTGAGCGTGAGTCGCTGCCAGAGCCAGACCAATAGCTAAAATCGATGGCCATTTCATCCTTGAATTCCTCCTTAAACAAAGGCAACACCCGATGGTAAGGTCGAGTGTTGCAGCAGGGTTTTTACCAGTCCTGACTTGGATTCCCGCACTGATCAGGAGCGTTTTGATCGGCTTTACAAGTCCAATCGCAATCCATCCACTCCGGATCACACTTGTCATGGGGCGCAGGTACTTGATCAGGAGTTTCTCCAGGATCAAGGCTAAGGCAAGCAGCCTCATATTTTTGCGATTTTTTGTCCATTTTGTAGCCAGGACCGAATTCACTGAGTTCGAAGAGAAAGCGATCATTAAAATCACGGTAGGCCTTGACCAATCGCTTGTCGACAAAAGCAGTGACATCGGTTTCATCTCCCCCACGACGCGCTGTCACCCGACCAAAGACATCACAGACGAGGTCCCGAGTTCCTTTCCGGTTGGAGAAGCTGCCGATGACGATGGCATTACCATCACTCGTGTCGGTTTTCTGACTTTTATCAATGTCGGCTGGGATCTTGGGTTCCGTGGTGGGGCGCTGACCATTGCCTTTCCAGGCCAAGGCTTGAGACGAAAGGACCAATGCGAGAGGGGCTACGATCAGAGCTAACTTTTTCATACTTACTCTTCCTTGAGATATGGTTGGTAGAACTCACAGTAGGAGGAGTCGATGAATGAAAGCTTATTGCGCCTGATGAAAGTTTTTTTCCGAAAAGATTGGGTCATCCATTTTTATACAAAAAAACTCAGCTTCTATTGCTATCGAAGAACCTCGCTGGGGAAAATTAAGCAGAGAATATTTTTTGGGCTTTAAGATAGAGATGAACGAATTGCGAAAAGGCCTCGAACACTCTTCATCGGTTTCGATAGATTGTCAAAGTTTAGTGGGGGGAAGTTTTCGCTAGCACGAAAATTTCGCGATTGCCTTCGCGACCGCTGACCTGGCTATCGACGCTCTGCAGAAATTCCAATCCCTCGCGCTTAATTGCTCTTTGGGCAATGGTCAAAGCCGACTGTCGACTGGCATCATCTTCGACCACCCCTCCAACGGGAACCTCATCGGCAGAGAGTTCAAACTGCGGTTTTACCAAGAGTAGAAAGTGCACAGCTTTCGCGGGGACAGCGGCTCGCAATGCAGGCAGCAAGCGATCCAGCGAATTGAAACTGATATCAGCAACCGCTATGTTTATTGAATGATCAATAATTCCCGAAACTTCCCTGATATCGCACTGTTCTTGCACGACCACCCTGGGATCCGTTCGAAGTTTCCAGGCCAATTGATTGTGTCCCACATCCAGTGCATAGACCTTGGCCGCTCCCAGCTGCAGCGAGCAATCGGTAAATCCACCCGTGGAAGCCCCGCAGTCCAGAACCGTGGCACCCAGAAAAAGATGAGCAATGCCAAGATCGTGAATGGCTCCCCAGAGTTTATCCCCGCCTCGGCTGACAAAACGCTTCTGCTCTTTCAGCCGGAGATTCTGAGCTTCTCTTACCATTTGGCCGGGTTTATCGACCCTTTGCTCATCGACCAGCACCTGGCCGGCCATGATCAAGGCCCGAGCCTCGACCACATCAAGCGCGAGTCCTAGCGCAATCAGCCGCTCATCCAAGCGATATTTGTCCTTTTTTTCCGATTTCGCCATCGCTTTGACCTCCCCGCCCCACCCTGAATATTCCCCAGTCTTTTCCCATTGTTTCACAGGGAGTGCAAGATTGGACTCAATGTTTTCAAGTCGCTGCCGATGAAATATCGTCTTGTGGTGAAGTTTCAGCCCTCTCGGGAGGCTCGGTGTATTATGTCGAACGGAACTCTAAAAATTCTTTTTGTTGATGAGAAACGGATCACATCGGATCTGGAAAAGGCTGGCTATCGTAAAGTTGGAGCCCATATCAGCCAGGCTACCAACTTCAACCAGGCCAAGGACATGCTGCAAAAAGAAGCGGTCGATGTCATTGTCATTAATTTTGACTACAGTGAGATCGATGCATCTGGCATGTGTGAGCATTTTAAAAAGCAGCGCGACACCAGCACGATTCCTATCATTTTCACCAGTGTCCAGCCCCTACCCAAACGGGTTACGGCTCGCGATAATGGTCCCGATCTTTTCATTGAGACCCCGGTCCCGCGTGAATTTTTCATTGAACAGGTGCGAAATCTTTTGGAAGAAAAGACCCGAGGCACCGAAAGGGTGAACCATGAAGGGTCCGTTTCCTTCGATTATCAAGGCAAGATCATCGAATGCAGCATTCAGGACGTGTCCAAATCCGGAATCTTGCTGACGACCGAAATCAATATCGATGCCGGCACAAAAATCAGTCTTATATTTTCACTTCCAGGCTACAAAAAGCCTATCAAAGTGGAAGGCGAGGTGGTTCGCCGTATCAATGCGGATAGCCGCAAAAATACGCCCGCGGGCTTGGGAATTCGCTTTGAAGATTTCAATGGGGACTCGCAAAAACGTCTGGAAAAATACATCGCCAAGAGTCAGCACGATGATCCTAAGCTGGTTTATTACCTATAAAAAGTTGCCACGTTCAGCTGGCAGCATCCTCGCCTTTACGATTTTTCTTATATTGCTCCAGGTAGATAAGTGAGTTCACATACTGATCGCGATAGCGAATAGCAGTGAACATCACTTCCTTAAGGGGGCGCGGAACTCCGACGACCCGACCACCGATAGAAACTTCCACATTCGTATCAACAGTGCCCTTAACTATCAGGATAGCTCCATCATTCCAGCGAATTTTGCTGCGAGTGACTTCCATGATCTTTTCAATCCGTTCAAGAATTTTTTTGCTTCGTACCAGCCGACTTTCCACTTTTTGGATCCGTTCAACGGCCATCTTTTTCTTGCTCATATCTTCAAATTCATACTGCCGGTCGTTGACAAACTTTTTCAGCTTTGCCTCTCTGACTCGCAGAATAGTCAGGCGATTTTCTAGCCTCCAGTCACTTCCCACGCGACAAATAGTTTTTTCACCGTCTTGAAAGCCGAGATCCAGGGTGCGAATGCCCGTTTCACTGATCACAACACCACCACCAATCATGCCTTTTGCAGCACTTTTGGTAAAAATTTCGCCGGCTACTTTGCAATCACTATTGACGATGGATTGTTCCACCCCCAATTCACCTTCGACGATGATGCGGCTGTTCTCGATAAACA
>JBGSRE010000489.1:0-18619 GCA_041737755.1 Oligoflexus sp. | reverse complement strand
AGTTGCACCTGTACCCGCGTTCCTGTTACCGACGGCCATACGGAAACAGTTTTCGTCGCCACTCAAAAGCCGGCGACAGTTGCGGAAGCGATCGCGGCCTTCCGTGAGTACAAGCCTGATTTCGGCGATCTGCCATCGGCCCCTCGCAATTACTATACCGTTCATGACGACCCGTTTCATCCTCAGCCCCGCATCGACCGTGATCTGGACGGCGGCATGTCGACCCATGTGGGCCGAATCCGGGAAGATAAAGCTCTGGGCGGCTTGAAATATGTCCTTTTGTCACACAATACCAAAGCCGGAGCCGCTAAAGGCGCTTTGCTGGTAGCAGAAAATCTTTGCGTCACCGGTTATATTTGATTCTTACTGGGCCTTGCGAACCAAGGCTCGATCTTCCCTCTCTTCGACTCCTTCCACTCCTCTCCTGTCAGCTCCAGGACACAACTTCCAAGACACAGAAGCGGACTCAAAAGACACGACTGCCCAGCCAATCACGCCACAATGACTCAAAAAGACTCCCTTTTTCAGCTCTATCTCCTTCTATTGAACTCTTTCGCTTCGAACCTAGCTTGGCCCGCTGCTTGCTCATTGAACTTCGTGATGTGATGAGGCATCCGTCACAACCTAACAAGTACTCAGATTGATTCTACGAAAGGATCTGACATGAAACTCGCAAACTTCTCTCTGTCCCTTCTAACTGTTCTCTTGGCTTCCTCTCCCGCCATGAGCGCTGACTTGAGTGTTCAAGGTCAATTGATCACTTCCCAAGGTAAACTCAATTCCGAAAAAGCTGAATTCACAGATCCTTCGACAGGAGTCAAGGTTTCTGAAAAGAATGACGGCAAGGCCGACACGATCACCGCTCCCGGTGTTGGTGTGAATCTGCAATACAAACTTAATGATGCCTTGCGTCTCGGCGGTGGTGTGGCTTGGATCGAATACAATGGCGACAAGGACAAGGCTGATTACAGCGATCTGTCTGCGTCAGTGAATGCCACCTATGACTTGTACAAACAGGATGCTTTCTCTCTTTACGGATTGGGCGGCGTGTCTTACCACATGGTTGACCCAAAAGATCAAAAAGAAGACGGCGTCAAAGTCACCAAAAAAAGCGCTGAGCTGCTTAACTACGATCTGGGTATTGGCGGCCGCTATGAAGTCGTTTCCAATGTAAACTTAGGTCTTTCCTATCGCTACAGCGATACCTTGGCCAAAGGCTCGATCGATTCCGCCAGTGCTATCGGTACCGAAGGTACCAGTACCAAGTTCAAAGACGTTTCTTTGCAGCAAAATGAACTCATCGCGTCGGTCGGCTACTCCTTCTAAGCCTGTTTTCCTGATGCCTTGCCGATACGCGTGATGATAAAGCCGGAGGTTTCGATCTCCGGCTTCCTCTTTTTCAAACCTTAAAGAATTCACAGAATTATGCCAAAGGAATCGACCTTATGATAAAACATCTCAAGAGATCTCTCGGAAATTCTGAGGATTCTTTTCATGATTTCTGCTCAAACAAGTTTGGAAGTAATTTCTATTTGGGACTTCAAAGTCCGATGAATAGGACACTTATTTGCGATTTCAAGCAAGCGCATATGCTGCTCTTCTGATAAGTCACCAATGAGCTGAATATCTCTTGTGATATGATCCACCTTGGTGACTTCATCTTTATGATGACGAAGCTCTACGTTCACAGACTTTAACGGCCAATTCTTAGTTCGTGCATACATGGAAACCGTCATGGATGTGCAAGATCCAAGACTACTCAACAAAAGCTCGTATGGGTTGGGGCCTGAATCTTTTCCACCCAAGGACTCTGGCTCATCGCCGATAAACCGGTGCGGACCAACCTGAATAAGCTGGGAAAATCCTGCAGAATCGCCGCTAACTTGGACATATCGTTCATCCGTCATATGTTTCCTCTCAAGCTTAGACAAAATATTTAGGAAAATTCTTTTTAATTCCCTTACCATCTATTTGCCACTTAAAGGCTCAAATTCGCAAGCCTCGCTGATGAAGAGCAGGCCGGAGTTGGACGGAGAGAAGAAACGACAGACCAAATTTTATGACGTGGGCATTGTTCCGTGCAGCCGAATGAATCGGGCCGCAGTGTCTTTTTCCAGATGTAGGAGCTGAGATTTGAGAGGCAATCCCCAAGCATAACCACCCAGCGTACCATCAGTAGCAATCACTCGGTGACAGGGAATGATGAGACTCAGTGGATTTTTTCCATTAGCGGTCCCCACCGCGCGAAAGGCTTTGGGTCGCTTGATTTTTTCAGCTAGGCTTTTATAGGAGATAGTTTCTCCATAAGGAATATTTCGCAGTTCCTGCCACACCGCTTTCTGAAAAGGAGTGCCGATCAATTCCAAGGGGATATCGAATCGGGTTCTTTTGCCTGCAAGATATTCTTCGATTTGCGCCGAGGCTAAATGCAGCCAGCCTTCCGCTTCAGGGCAAGACGAGCTGCTAGACATCTGAGGCAGCTCCTGCTGCTTAAAAAACACGCCTTGCAGGCCTTGATGTGATGCGACTAAAAATAAAGGACCCATCGCCGATTGGTAGTTCATCTGTAAAGCATTCACATCAATTCTCCTTTTTGGCATAAAAACCACCTTTAACGTCTGCATGCCAACCAATCTAGCAAGGTTTTTTCGACGAGCTTGCGGTTTTCAGACTTAAGTATTTTTACATAGTGATATGAACATGCAGGATTTGGATCGCCGCTGGCGTCAAACCCGAGATCCTTGAAGCCTGCCCCAGATTGCCAGGTCGATGCTTTTTCAATTTTTCGACAACTTCACGGCTCAATCCCGACACATGATCAAATACAAACTCGGCTGGAATTTTGACCCGCTCTAACTGCTCACTGCTGCGAATCGTCCGCCTTTCACGCTCGATATAGCCATCATATTTGACTTCAATTTCCGATCGACGCAGGACCGATCGATCAAATTTTTGCAGTAAGGGAATATGGGGAACCAAATCAACAATGGACACTTTGGGTTTGCGCAGGATCGCATCCAACCGTGTTCCTATATTGTCTTTGGCATCCAAATATTCAGCAGGCAGATTATAAGGACCAATCGTGGTATTTTTTATCAGCTCTTGAAGTTCGGCCAAAGACTGCTGACGACCGACGAAACCCTGATAATCGTCATCCTGCACCAAGCCGATGGAACGACCGATCTCAGTCAAACGGCTGTCAGCATTGTCTTCTCGCAGAAAAAGTCTGTGTTCAGCCCGCGAAGTGAACATCCGATAAGGCTCTTGAGTTCCCTTAGTCACCAAGTCATCCACCATCACACCGATATAGGCTTGAGATCGATTGAGTATAAGCCCTTCTTGATTCGCCGATTTCCTGGCTGCATTAATACCTGCGATCAGACCTTGGGCCGCAGCTTCTTCATATCCAGTCGTACCATTGATTTGTCCAGCCAGGAAAAGCCCATTCAGCTTCTTCGTTTCCAATGTTGCATGCAGTTCGGTCGGATCTACAAAATCATATTCAATCGCATAGCCGGGCCGAATGATTTCTGCATTTTCCAGTCCGCGCACGGTGCGTACAAATTCCAGCTGCGCACGAAGGGGAAGCGATGTGGAAAGGCCGTTTGGATAGACCTCACAGGTATCATAACCCTGAGGTTCCAGAAAAATCTGGTGCTCGGTGCGATCGGCGAACTTCACAACTTTATCTTCGATAGATGGACAGTACCTCGGTCCAATTCCAACGATTTCTCCACTATAGAGTGGCGATTCGCTCAAATATTTGCGGATCACATCGTGAGTTTTTTCATTCGTATAAGTAATATGCATTGGAATCAAAGGCTGTGTGATCGCCTTCGTTGCAAAACTGAAGGGAATGATGTCTTCGTCGGAATGCTGGGCTTCGCAGACATCCCAATTGATGGTCTTACCATCTAGTCGGGGAGTGGTCCCCGTCTTGAGACGACCGACTCGAAAGCCAAAAAGACGTATTGCCTCTGCCAAGCCAATCGATGGAGCGTCGCCGGCTCGCCCTGCTGAAATTTTTTGGTTGCCGATATGAATCAGCCCATTCAAAAAAGTGCCCGCGGTGATGACTACTGTTCGGCTCAGGAACTTGCCAAAAAGACGGGTCTCTACCCCGACGACCGAAGGCGTTCCCGTGCCCTGATCGATAATGAGCCCCTCGACACTATCCTGCCTGATATGCAGATTCGCGGTATTCTCGAGCGTATGCTTCATATAGCGGCGATAAAGGTCCATATCCGCCTGGGCTCTAGAAGACCAAATGGCTGGGCCTTTTTTCCGGTTCAATATCCGATACTGAATGCCAGTCGCGTCGATCGCTTTCGCCATCTGACCACCTAAGGCATCGATTTCTTTTACTAAATGACCTTTGGCGGTACCACCCACGGCGGGATTGCAGGACATGGCGGCTATCCGATCCACAACCTGGGTCACAAGCAATGTCTTTCGACCCATGCGCGCTGCTGCCAATGCAGCTTCGCATCCGGCATGTCCACCACCGATCACGATCACATCAAACTGCGTCATACCGTTCCTTTCGTCCCCAAAAAAAACGCGGATTTTTTCGCTTGTCAAACGGACCCTTCCGCGGAAATCTGGTACTAACTTAATAAGTCAATCATGACAAGACCAGATCAGCCTCATGCCGCGACCGATGCGCTGAGCGAAGCTTACACCATGAGCTTTACGCCTTATTTTCAAGGGCTTTGGCTTGCTTGCTATTTTCAAACCCTTCGAGTATTTGTTGGTTCTCATGTACCTCTTACTAGGCTGATTTGTGTAACAAATCATACCCAGGACAAAAAGGAAGGATAGGATGGCTATTTTTGAAGATCTAACCACCATGGGTCACGAACAGGTTGTCTTCTGCCATGACAAAACTACAGGGCTAAAAGCGATCATCGCTATTCATGATACAACCCTGGGACCTGCTCTTGGTGGTTGTCGCATGTGGGATTATAAGTCGGACGAAGAAGCTCTTCGCGACGTACTGCGCTTATCCAGAGGTATGACTTACAAAAATGCTATCACCGGATTAAACCTGGGGGGTGGCAAATCGGTGATTATCGGCGACCCTCGAAAACTTAAGAGCGAAGCTTTGTTCCGTACTTTCGGTCGTTTTATCGAAAGTTTGGGCGGACGCTATATTACAGCAGAAGATGTCAATATTCGAGTCAGCGACATTGAACAAGTTGGCCTGGAGACATCCTATGTCTCGGGCACAAGTTCCCGTGCCGGTGGCTCAGGTGATCCATCACCTGTTACAGCTTGGGGTGTTTTTGAAGGCATCAAGGCTTCCGTTAAATACAAACTTGATAAAGACAGCCTCAAAGGTGTCTCCGTCGCTATTCAAGGTGCTGGGGCGGTCGGCTCGCATTTGGTGGAGTATCTGGTCAATGAGGGCGCCATTGTTCATGTCGCTGATATTGATGCAGAAAAAGTCAAATCCAACGTCAAACTTTATGGCGCTGAAGCAGCTCAACTGCATGAAATCCATAAGCTCAATGTCGATGTTTTCGCACCCTGCGCACTTGGTGGATTCCTGAATGATCAGACGATTCCCGAAATCAAAGCTCCCATCATTGCCGGCGCTGCCAACAACCAATTGCTGGATGAAATAGTTCACGGGGCGATGCTGAAGGAACGAGGTATACTCTATGCGCCTGATTATGTGATCAATGCCGGGGGCGTGATCAACGTCTATCAGGAACTGCAGGGATATGATGCAGCTATTGCTAAAAAGAAAGCATCCAATATTTACCATACGCTGCTCGCCATCTACCAGCAGGCGGACGATCAGCACATCACAACCAATGCCGCATCCAACGTCATAGCGGAGCAGCGCATACAATCGGTACGATCCATGAAAGATCTGCGAAATAACATGAATAATCAAAACTGGATTCGTCATGGCAGTGGCCGCTGATTCGCCTATTGCCACAAACGAGAAAGCCACCAGCGAAGGTGGCTTTTTTTGGTCAATAGTCGCGAATGATTTCGATTTCCCCAGGTTTAATCTTTAGCTTTCGAACCCTCGAAGTTTTGCCATCATTGTAGATGGTTAAATCGTATTGGCCTGGTTTCAGCTGCACGCGTGAAACCTCTATGGCTGCTGGCAGAAGGACCCAGCTTCGGGTGTCCGCAGTTTCGGTTACGGCTCCATAGATATTACCTGCAATCAGACCAAGAACACCGAGTTCCTTTTCAGCCCTTTGGGTCATCTGACTTTTCAGAATCAAACGGGCTACCGATTTAGCGAGAATTCGTCCCCGTCGATCTTCCAAGGTTTCTCGAGCAATGATATCGAGATTCTGGGCGAGGTCGGCATTTTCCATTCGATCCTCGTCGATCTTAATTCCCGTCCGTCCAAATTGAGTCCTTACCCGACGAATCACCGGAAACGAAAAGCGCACCACCTCTTTACCAATGGGAATGACAAATTCGGATTTCTCTTTGCTGGCGATATCACCGACCTCATGCAGGACGACGACCTCTCCCATCGGCTCTCGAGCCTCGATTTTAGGTCCTTGGAGTTGGTAGCGGCTTTTAATCTCCTTAGCTTCATCGGCTCGATTTCGCTTTATCAAAAGGCGATAGAGCGCAATTACTAGGTGATCTGGCGCCCGAGTCGAGAAAATTTTATTGTAATCTCCATCGTAAATCTTCAAAGCAGCCCGATAATCGACAATTGCCGAATCATATTCACCCTGGGATTCATAGATAATCCCAGCTAGGTAGCGGGCGTAAGCATCTTCTTTGTAGCGGTTTTTGTTATCTTCATAGCCGCTGTTAATCTCGTTCAGGCGGGTATTAATCCGCGCAGCCTCGACCCGGGCTTCTTTCAACTTACCATCCTCGATGAACGAATGCGCCAGGATCGTGTGAATAGCGACCTTTTCATAGTCTTCACCCGAATAATCCTGAGCTGAATCGTTGAAAACAAAACTCGCCGCTGATTTGCTTACACTTGTGGTGTAGAGCTCATCGACGATTCGGTCTGCTTTCATCAGCAACTTGCGCGATTCCTCACGCTCCCCTTGGCGGTCCAAAATCATGGCCCGCTCGAGGAAATAGAGCAGACGATTGCGCGTCTGCTCCTTTAAACCAGAGGCATCCAACTTTTGCAAAGCTTCCGAGTATTGTCCGGACCGAAAGGCTTGCTGAACAACCTTCACATCGTCGGTATAGGAGGCACAGGCTGTGAGTAACAGCAGCAGGCCCCCTAATAAACAATATTTCTGCAGAAAACTCTTCATTAAAGGCCTGCACCTGATCGTTTAAAGCGTTTTTTGATCAATTCTTTGCCGCTCCAAACGACTTCTGTAGTTTCTAAATCGGTGAAGTTCAAAGCCGTTTGATAGGTCACCGTTTTCAAACCACCCTTATCTTGGCTATGAACAGAATTTGAAATCGCTCCACTCAACATGAAATCAGCCCCGATTTGCTTACCCAGCTTTTTCTTCGAACTTTCTGCGGTTGTACCTGAATTTTGATACTTGATTTCTTCCAGGATTTGCTTGCGCTTTTCGGCATTCAAAAACCGCACTTTACCGGAGTTTATCAACTCGTCTTGCATGAACTCAGTCAAGGCCTTGGTATCGATATGCTCGTCTGTACGATTAGCCACTTCATCGACGATGACAATCGGCTTAGCGCCTTTGTTTTTGCCACCATACTCAGTCAACCAGGGTTTGCTGAGTATCTGTTCTATCAAAGATGTCGCGGTTTTGCGGGCATCCGTTTCACTCCATTTGTCATCAATAATCTCGGCTTTGGCGGGATCGTTATAAGTTCCTTCGAAACTTGGAGCGCAGGCCGATAGCCCAAATCCCAGAGCTAAAATCTGCAGTCCTTGGTTCAAGTACTTACGGAACATCGCTGTCTGCATCGGAATACCTCTCTTATGCGGATACTGATTACTTTTTACCTGGTACGATATGATAATCTGATTCTAGGCTCGTCGTCGACGAATCCTTAACTGACAGCATACGCAAGGCTCTCCTGTCGAGCAAGAGCGGCGATGCGCGCCAGAGAAGTGGGAGGCACTCATGAAAGCAAACCGATGGCAGCTAGGACTCCTTCTCAGCCTCAGCCAGGCCTTGCCAGCCTTTGGGGCATCGGCTCGCATCATCTACCTGAATGGGGTCGACATCTCCGCCGCCAAAAACCAGACTCTTGAGCAGGTCAATGTCCGCATTGACAGCCAGGGCAACGTTTACGTGGAAGCACCTCAATACGAAGTCCAGCATGAATCGACTTTCGTGCCGCTCAGCCGGCAAATGCCGCCCCATCCAAATTTACCGCAGCACAAAGCTCCGGGTCCTTTGAGTAGGCAAGTGGAAATACCGGCTTCTCAGCAAGAGCTTGCCTCTCCGCCAGAAACAGGCGATACCTTGAGTCAGCCCGAAACTGCCCTGCCAATCGGCGGCAATGCCTCGGGAATGATGGAAAAAGAGGGAACGAGGAAACAGCCTGATGGAAGCCCAAGCAAAGAAGGAACTGGAACATCGCTATCGCCTGGTATCCAGCCAAATCCGTAGTCTCACCCCCAATTCTAAAAAAGTTGAATTGCTCGTCGTCACCAAGGGTCATGGGGCCGATTCCCTTCGCCAACTGTTTGCGATGGGGCAGAATTCCTTCGGTGAAAATTACGCCCAAGAATTGCTAGCGAAGAGCGAGGAACTCCAAGATTTATCAATATCTTGGATTTTTATCGGCCATTTGCAGTCCAATAAAATTCGCAAAATCGTTCAGATCGCTTCGGCAATTCAAACCGTCGGGACCTTGCGCCAAGCGGAACAGATCGCACGCGCGGCCAGCGACTGCGGCAAAACTCCATTTCCAATCTGGATTGAAGTCAATGCCGATCAGGAAGGTGCCAAGCATGGCTGCCCCATGAACGAGGTTATGGACCTCGCTCACGCGATACAAAAGCTTCCTGAACTTCATCTGCGGGGATTGATGGCCATTCCACCGAGCCGATACCAGGATGCAGAATACTTGGAAATTCCAGATTTATACACCCAACTCCGCCAACTGGCCGACCAAATCGGCGACCTTCAACTCTCTTTGGGTATGTCAGGTGATCTAAGACTGGCAATTCAAGCAGGCTCCAATTTGGTCCGAATAGGAACAGCAATTCTCGGCCCGCGTCAAGTCTGAAGGATCGCACTTGTCTTCAGCCTCTGCTATTCTGAGAGGCTCAGACTTGGCTATGCCTAAGATAACAAAAGGACGAAACAAGATGGTGCATGAAAATCCCCTGATCGGGAATTGCGACCTTCCGCGCTTTGATAAAATCCGTCCGGAGCATGTTAGGCCGGCCGTGGACCACGTACTGCAGAGTTGCGAAGCCTTACTTCTGCAGCTCGAAAAAGATCCAAACCCAGACTGGAAAAAGCTTTTGGACTCCCTCGAGACCATTCGCCGGGAGCTCCATAATACTTGGAGTCCGATCCAACATATGATCGGAGTGAAAAACTCCCCGAGTCTCCGTGAGGCATACGAAGCGAGTCTGCCGCAAATCGTCAGCTTCTCCCTGCGACTTTCGCAGAGCCGATCGATCTACTTTGGCTTGAAGAGGATTAAAGAGGGGCCGTCTTTCGCTCAACTATCTCAAGCCCAACAGCGTATTTTGGGACATCTCTTACTGAATGCGCAGCTGTCTGGCATCGAGTTGGAAGGAGCCGCTCAGGAACAGTTCAATGAGATCAGTCAGAAACTTTCTCAGCTCCAAACGACTTATTCTAATAACGTGCTGGATGCGACCAAAGAATACGAACTCATCATTAAGGACAAAAAAGATCTGGCCGGCATTCCTGAGAATTTTTTGGGTATGTGGGCGGAAAGCTATCAAGCCAGTCGAGACAAAGAAACGGCAACAGCCGAAGCTGGACCTTGGCGTGTCTCCCTTGATTTTCCAAGCTATATCCCCTTTTTGAAATTCGGTGAATCACGTTCGATTCGAGAGAAACTCTATCGCGCCTATATCAGCCGCGCATCGCAAGGCAGCTTTGACAATAGTAAAAACATCTATGAGATCTTAAAGCTTCGTCGTCAGCAGGCTCAATTGCTCGGTTATGGTAGCTATGCCGAGGTCAGCCTCGCCATGAAGATGGCCGGCAGCGTCCCCCCTGTGGACAAACTTTTAGCCGATTTGGCCCAGATCTCCACCCACAAAGCACATCAGGAACTCAAGGATCTCAGGGATTTTGCTCAAACCTTGGGTTTGAAAGGTGATTTGCAGAACTGGGATATCTACTTTTATCTGGAAAAAATGCGGCAAGATAAGTTCGACTTCACCGACGATGAGCTGCGTCCCTACTTTCCCTTGCCACGCGTTCTAAATGGACTGTTTGAGCTACTTCATACACTTTTCGGCATTCGTGTTGTTCAGCGCAAGGATGATTTTCCGCGCTGGCATGCCGATGTTTCTTTTTACGATGTATTCGACGACAAGAATCAGAAAATTGCCGGATTTTATCTGGACCCTTATTCACGCCCAGCAGAAAAACGCGGTGGAGCCTGGATGGACTCCTGCCTGGATCGCGGTCAATATCAGGGCCAAAGCGTGCTACCCATAGCTTATCTTGTTTGCAACGGCACTCCGCCGGTAGGCGACACGCCCTCTCTCTTGAGTTTTGATGAAGTGGAAACACTCTTCCATGAATTTGGTCACGGCCTGCAGCATATGCTGACCCGTATCGATCTGCTGGAAGTTGCCGGTATCAATGGCATAGAATGGGATGCTGTCGAACTGCCCAGTCAGTTTATGGAGAACTGGTGCTATCAGAAATCCGTCATTAAAAATCTCACCAAACATATCAAAACAGGGGAATCCCTTCCCGACGAACTCTTTCGAAAGATTTACGAAGCACGTACATTCAACGCGGCCAATCTCATGGTCAGGCAGCTGCACTTCGCTATGAATGATATGGAGCTGCATCACCGTTTCGATCCAGCAGGCAGTATTGCCGTGGAAGAGGTCAGCCGTCGGATTGCGGCAAAGGTTTGTGCGATTCAACCCATTCCAGAAGATCGCTCCCTTTGCACTTTCGAACATATCTTTGCAGGATCCTATGCAGCCGGCTACTATAGTTATAAATGGGCCGAGGTTTTGAGTGCTGACGCATTCAGTCGCTTTGAAGAAGAGGGACTGGATGAAAAGTCGATCGCAAGAGTCGGACGCGACTTCCGCGAGACGATTCTCGCTTTGGGCGGCAGTCAGCATCCGATGGAAGTCTTCACCCGCTTCCGTGGTCGGGCACCTAAGCCGGATGCGCTTTTAAAACACAATGGCTTGACAGGCACTTGAACCGCGTTTACCAAAGATCTGTTCCGCTTGCGGAGCAGGCTTTATGGAAGCTGGGCTTGCATGTTTAAATCGGCAGGGCTAGCATATCGTATAGAAAAAGAGGAGTCCCCTATGGGTGCAGCACTGTTGGATGGTCTCGCTGCGGTGATAAACTTGTTTGCGCAAATGATTCAGCTCCTGGTGATCGCTTCGGTCATCGTCAGTTGGGTCGGTGATCGTAGCAATCCGATTGTTCAAATGATCTATAATATTACCGAACCCATCTATCGTCCGGTTCGTAAGCTCACTTCGCGTATTCCTGGTCCCTTTGATTTGGCCCCGATGGCTGTTCTAGCTTTGGTTATTCTCGTACAAAAAGTGATGGAAGCTATGCTCCGCGGATATGCTGCCCGCGGCATGTGATACTTTTTCATGCGGACGGAGAGCAAGCATTCCTCTCCGTACCGCCTGGTCTGGATTCTGATGGTGGAGGGAATTCCTCGTGCTCCTTCGATTCCGGTCTTCGTTTTTTCCTCTCGTTGTTTCGCTTTTGTTTACAGGCCTCCTTTTTCAATCAGCTCCCCAACGGATAAAAACGTTGAAAGCGGAATACGATATCTTTTCTCCGCCTCCACTTTCACAGCTTCAAACCGGCCTTATTAACATCATTACCTTGGGTCACAAAGCCATCTATGATGATTTCATCAATATTTGGCTGCTGCAAACTCTCTTGGATGAACGCCGAGGCAAAGATCCAGAGCCTATGATGGGTATGATTCGCAGCGTGATTCGTCACCATCCCGAACTAGAAACATTGTATATGCTGGCCTGTTTCGTGATGCTTCAAGATTTTAAGAAGCCAGAATATTGTCAGGAGATTACCCTCGCTGGCCTCAAGGCTTTTCCCAAGAGCTGGCGTCTGCCAATGACCCAAGGCTATGTCGAATACTTCCTCTTGAAGCAGCCGGCCCAGGCTGCAAGTTTCTTTATGATGGCTTCGTCTCGTCCGGACTCCCCAGAATACGTACAAAAAACTGTCAAAAAGTTGCTGAATGAAAACAATCTCACTCAAGATGATTTGCAAAAAAGTCTTGATATACTGGCCGAAACGGAAAGCAGTGAGCCCTTTCTTAAACTGCTCAAAGCTATGGGTAAGTTGAAAGATTCATTACCGGAAGAACCTGCATCGTCCCCCTAAGTTCAGGAGTTCATTGCCTATGACTGGCCCGCATATCCTGGAAGTCAAAAATCTGAGAAAAGTATTCGATCAAGACCTTTTCAAAAAGAAGCAAGTGGTACTGGATGATGTGAGTTTTGCTTTCCCTGAAGGTTCATGCACTGCCCTGATGGGGCACAACGGTGCTGGCAAAACCACAACAATTCGCACAATTTTTGGGTTGATTCGGCCTGATAAGGGTGAGGTTCTTTTCAAAGGGCATCCTTTGACTCTGGAAGACAAACGCTCGATCGGCTATATGCCAGAGACGAATAAACTGCCAGGCAATCTCACCTGCGAAGAAGTTCTGTCGCATCAGCTGCGCGTTTTCAATCCCAAGGACCTCAAGCCTCGTCATTACAAAGAAGCGATAGAAAAGCAGCTGCGTGAAGTCGGGCTGTGGGAGCATAAAAGGAAAAGAGTCGGCAAGCTCTCCAAGGGTATGGGCCGCCGGTTGTCCTGGGCTCAGGCCACGATTCATCGACCGGAACTCATCATTCTAGATGAACCGATGTCGGGCCTTGACCCCATCGGCTATAAACTGATGGTGCATCTTATCAAGCAACTGCGTGAGCAGCGGATCAGTATTGTGCTCTGTACACACGAACTTTGGTCGATTAAAGAACTCTGTGATCATGTGCATATCATGAAGAAGGGAAAGCTGGTATTTTCCAGTCTGAATCCACCTCCGTCTCTGCCCCAGACACCTGCTCTCCCCCATTTTCTGGCTCTGTCTGGTTGTTCGCCGGATAGCCTTCGTGCCATGCAAGAAGCCAGTCATTTGCCCGTCTGGGGCGAGCTGCGGACCCAATCTTTCCGTACCGAACTCTGGTTTAAGGATTACAGCGATGCCGTGAAATGGTTGCAAGCTTGCTTGGTAAAAGGTCTTTTAGTCGTGGATTTCCGCAAATCATCAGGCCTTGATGAAGAGCAACTGATCAGCTACTTCGGGGAGGATAAAAGCGCATGAGAGCAATCCTAGCAGTGTCGATGGAAACTTTTCTCCGCCTCCGCCGTGATAAGATTTTTTTACCGGCCGCTATGGTGGGCTGCGGTCTTTTGATTGTTTCGGGACTCGCCAGTTATTGGGGTGTTGAAGAGTTTTTCAAGATCCTCTACGACCTCGGCTCCTTTGTCTGGCTTTTTACGGGGGCTATGGTTGCCATATTTTGGGGCAACAAAATTATTTCCGACTCGAGGCAGGAAGGGAGTCTGGAAGTTCAACTGGCTTCCCCTATTTCTCGCTCAGCCTGGATTATTGGCAAGTTCCTCGGCCTCTTCGCAGCTCTGACCTTGCTCGGCATCATTTTTTTGGTCGGCTGGCAAGCTATCTATCTAGGTTATGGGATGGGTGTGCTGCCTCTTCGCGATGTCGCTATTTTCAGCGTCCTTAGCATCAGCTGGGTGATCATGGGGGCAGTCTCTATTTTCTTTGCCAGCATGGCTTCGGCTGCCATTGCATTATTTTGTTCGATTTGGATGTTCATCTGTGGCCTGCTCACCGCACCGATCATGCAGACGCTTGCTCCCGACACACCGGCCAGTACCCGAAAGGCGATAGAAATGCTGACTGGATTCTGGAATCTGCATCTTTTCAACCTGTCAAATTTTGGGGTTGGAAAAGACTTCATATCCCAAACAGAACTCTTATCCCGCCTGGGTTACGGATTTCTGCTCGTGGGCTTTTTTATTTCTTTGGCCTGCTTTTTCTTTAATCGGCGCGATATCATCGCTTGACGGCTCGTTGGAGTTACTGTCTATTTGAGCTATAATACTCAGAGGTATCATTCCAAACGGGGACCCCTATGGCTCGGGCTGTCAATCAAACTATTGCCTGGATCGCGGCTTTTTTTCTTAGCCTGATTGTCTTTGGGATTGGTTTGGCGATTGTATTCAGTATGAAATCCCGGCACAAGGACGGCTTGGGTTCTCATGACGACGAACACGATAAGCCGCATAAAGAAAGCAGTCAAGACCAGGAATCCAAGCATGAAGCGGAATCCCATAGCCCAGAAAAGCCTGCAGATGAAGGCCATGCCAAGCCAAAAATTGAGCATGAAGAGCCCCACGCCAAGGAAGATCATGGAGATGAGGAAAAGGAAATTACACCGGCTAGCATCAAGGCCAAGGCTGAAGAGCACTCTCCCGAGGCCAAACCTCATCACTAAAACTGGATTTGAATCAACGAAGCCTTTTGGTTCGACTATACGTCTGCAAAGCTTTGCTCTATGATGGCAAAGAGAATCCTCAGAGAACATCGGAAGGCCGGTCATCTATGGCAGAAGATAATCCGAATTCTAAAGACAATCTTATCGATCTCGCCGCCGAGCGACAGCGCATGCGAACTCGGAACGCGACGCTTCGGGGTAAGAAGCTCACCAAAACCCAAAAGGGCCCAGAAAAGCCGAGCAAGTCTGTTCGCTGGTATCAGTATCTTCAGCTGATTATATTTCTGATCCTGGTGGCCTGGATGTTGAAGAGCTGCCAGACTTGAAGTTATCTCAGGTTTTGCCGCAAGTATTCGTCCCACTCAACAGGCGTTAAGCTTCGCTTATTTTCATTGCAGCTTTTACAAGCGGGAACCAGATTCCCAGCAGTGCTGCGCCCTCCGCGACTAATTGGCACAACATGATCCATCGTGACCTGCTCGCGACTTATAGCTAGATGACAATAATAACATTGAGCTTTTTGAATAAGGTTCTGCCACCAGCGCGACTTTTTCAAGTCCTTGGCTTTCAATCTCTCGCGATGCATGAAATCGTCATCAATATCAAACACGTGCCATACCCCCAATCGGCTCCATTCCTAGCAGATTCTCCAGGCTGGAGCCACAAAAAAGGCCGAGGTTTTGGGGTCAAAAAATCAGCATTTTCCCAAGCGAAGTCGAGGCCATCTTGGGCGTCGATTCTTTTGGATCCGCAAAAGGCACCTTGTAGTGTGCATCCAACAACCGACTTCGTAGAGAATGGGATGTGGTGGATGACAAGAATCACTGGAGCACAACGTGAATGATAATACTCAATTTCAGCGAATCTTTGTGTTTCATTCCAAGAATTCCACAATGTGAAAAGACTTGGGAACCTTCATTCACTCTTGAGCTTGCCTCGGAAACGCCGACGGGGCAACGTAACAAACTAATGCAAAGGCAGGGAAATGGCTGTATGCTCCTGCACATTGTTGACTCACTTCCACGAGGTCTCCATGGCGCATAAAAGACTCGATTCTTTTCAATCACATAAAACTTTGGATGTAGACGGAGTTTCCTATCATTACTTCAGTCTGCCCGATGCAGCGAAGAATGGGTTAGGTGACATCTCTCGTCTGCCGATGACTCTTAAGGTACTGCTCGAAAACTTGCTCCGCTATGAAGATGGCAGCATCGTCACCAAGGAAGATGTGAAAGCCTTGGAGCAATGGCTTTCCACTAAAAAATCTCAGCACGAGATCGCCTATCATCCGGCACGCGTGCTGATGCAGGATTTTACCGGAGTCCCAGCCGTGGTAGACCTCGCTGCAATGCGCCAGGCGATGGTAAAATTGGGTGGTGATCCGAAGAAGATCAACCCGTTGGCGCCAGTGGATCTGGTCATCGACCATTCGGTGATGATTGATTATTACGGCACTCCTGACGCCTATCAAAAGAACGTTGATCTCGAATTTGAGCGCAACTCGGAACGCTATGAATTCCTGAAGTGGGCGCAGAGTTCCTTGGACAATTTCCGCGCCGTTCCTCCCGGAACAGGCATTTGCCATCAGGTAAACCTGGAGTATCTGGCCAAAGTCGTCTGGACGAAAAAGGAAGAAGGCCAAAACTGGGCATACCCTGATACCTGCGTTGGAACAGACTCGCACACGACTATGATCAACGGTCTCGCTGTCCTCGGCTGGGGCGTCGGCGGTATCGAAGCAGAAGCAGCCATGCTGTCTCAGCCCGTCTCGCTTATTTTGCCTGAGGTCATCGGCTTCAAGCTGACTGGCAAACTCAAAGAAGGTATGACAGCCACTGACCTCGTTTTGACCGTCACAGAAAAGCTTCGCAAAGTCGGTGTTGTTGAAAAATTCGTCGAATTCTTTGGACCTGGTCTGGGTGAATTAGGTCTCGCGGATCGTGCGACTCTTGCTAACATGGCTCCTGAATACGGCGCAACCTGCGGCTTCTTCCCGATCGATGATGAGACCCTCCGCTATCTGCGCTTCACCGGCCGTGATGAACACGGGGTAAAACTGGTCGAGGCCTACGCCAAGGCTCAGGGCATGTGGCGGGACAACTCAGTCGAAGCCGTTTATACCCAAGTAGTCGAACTTGACCTCAGTACTATCGAACCCAGCCTTGCCGGCCCTTCGCGTCCCCAGGATCGGATTACTCTTTCCAAAGCTAAATCTAACTTTCGTGACGGCCTGACCAAAACCTTTAAGGTAGCTGAAAGCGATGTGAATAAAGCGGCGCAAGTCGAGGGCGAACGATACGGCTTGAGCCACGGTGATGTGGTGATTGCGGCGATTACCAGCTGTACTAATACCTCAAATCCATCGGTTTTGGTCGCTGCCGGGCTTCTGGCAAAAAAAGCCGTGGAAAAAGGCCTGCGATCCAAGCCATGGGTGAAGACTTCTTTGGCTCCTGGCTCCCAAGTAGTGAAAGACTATTTGGAAGCAGCGGGCTTGCAGTCGCATCTTGATACCCTGGGATTCAACATCGTTGGTTATGGTTGTACAACCTGTATAGGCAACTCAGGTCCATTGCCTGCGAAGATATCCAAAGCGATCCAAGACAGCAATCTGGTCGCGACGGCTGTCTTATCTGGCAATAGAAACTTTGAAGGCCGGATCAGCCCCGATGTTAAGGCTAACTACCTAGCCTCTCCACCCTTGGTTGTCGCCTATGCTCTGGCCGGATCAGTGAACGTCGATATCACGACCGAGTCTCTCGGTAAGGGCATTGACGGCAAGGACGTCTTCCTCAAAGACGTCTGGCCGAGTAACAAAGAGATCGCTGATGCGATCGCAAAATCCCTCACCGCACAGATGTATAAAAGCCGTTATGCCAACGTCTTTGATGGGCCAAAGCAATGGCAGAATACCAAAGCCGTTAAGGGTATGACCTTTGAATGGAGTAAAGACAGCACTTACGTGCGTCACCCGACTTACTTCGAAAACATGCCCAAGGAAGCCAAAGGCCAGGATGATATTATCGGCGCGCGTCCTCTGGCAATTCTGGGCGACAGTGTAACGACTGACCATATTTCTCCAGCCGGCGATATTAAAAAAGATAGCCCTGCTGGAAAATACTTGATCGAACATGGCGTCAAGCCTACTGACTTCAACTCCTACGGCGCCCGCCGCGGGAATCATGAAGTGATGATGCGCGGGACCTTTGCCAACATTCGCATCAAGAATGAGATGCTCGATGGAAAAGAAGGTGGTTTTACCAAACATATTCCAACGGGCGATGTCCTTTCCATCTACGACGCTGCCATGCGCTACAGGGAAGCTAAAACTCCGCTGGTAGTCTTTGGCGGCAAGGAATATGGAACGGGTTCTTCACGTGACTGGGCTGCAAAAGGTACCAACCTTTTGGGTGTCCGGGCTGTTGTTACCGAAAGCTTTGAGCGTATTCACCGTTCCAACCTTATCGGCATGGGCGTGCTGCCTTTGACTTTCCTCGATGGTCAAACTCGCAAGAGCTTGAATCTGACAGGCGATGAAATCATTGAAATCCGCGGCATTCGTAACATGAAGCCACGAGAGAAAATGAGCTGCACGATCCAACGCAAAGATGGAACCAAAGAGCAGATTCTTTTGCTCAGCAGCATCTATAGCGAAGATGAGCTCGCCTACTTCGTCAATGGCGGCATTCTCCAGTATGTGTTGCGTCGCCTAGCAGTGAACACTTAAAAAGTCCTTATTGTTTTTTATGCAGGCAGCTCAGTTCTTGAGCTGCCTTTTTTTGTCTCATTATTTTTGTTTCATACGGTATGGAAGAGAGCGAAGTAAAAAAGTGGCGGCCCCACCTGGAATCGAACCAAGAATTATCCCTTAGGAAGGGACCGTTATATCCATTTAACTATAGGGCCATCTAGACATAGAAGGGATCCCTGCAGAACAGG
>JBGSRE010000453.1:0-9867 GCA_041737755.1 Oligoflexus sp. | reverse complement strand
CGCGTACGCTGATTGCCATCAACACGTTAAAGAGGCTGAAAGCCCAACCCGGTGCTGATTTTGAAGAAGATGATGAGCGCAAAGCCTCTTAAAGCTGCAGAGGCTAAGTTGCAAAGAATTTATAATGTAAAGAAATCTGGTTAAATCTCGTTTGACTTCAGGTCGGCGCTCGCTTTTAATGGAAGCTATCGCTGAAGAATGACGGTAGCCTATTGGATGGAAGGCCTAGCTCTCCACCGATCCTAAGGTTGAGGTTTGATCTCTTGGTTTTGTGGGCCTGCTTTTAGCAGGCCCAAGTTTTTTCAGTAAAATGAGCTGATTAGCATTGATCGGGAGCATTGGGATGGCACTCTCTCGATTGAATCTCGATATTCTTTTGATAAAGTCGGAATTCACCTTTGTCATTCACTTCCACATCAAAAATGCCGTAGCCTTTCAGGAAGATGCGCGCCTCGTAGCCTTCCTCGAGCAATTCGGCAATCTTCTCGAGATCTTCACGGCATAGCATGAGAATGAGCTGATGATGGAGATCGTCATCGATGAATTCAAAAGTATCGACGTAAATAAGAATGCCGGTCTCACCATTTCGGGCATAGCCCAAACCGGCTGTGAGACAAAGGGCTGTCACAAAAGCATAAATGGCTGCGCGCATCAGCTGACTCCTGTGAGGGATGCTCGGTCATAAGTATTGACCATAACGTCAATAAAGACAGGTATAGCCCCCTGATTCTGCGAAGCCTCTTTCAATCGATCGCTTTTCTTGACGAACTCATTAACGAGTTCAATCAGTTCTTTGTAGGCCGATAGGCTCAGCGAGGCAGAAAGATGGGCGAGTCTTGCAAACTGGGAACCAATCAGAGACTTGTCATAATAATCAGCATCTTTCTTTATCTGATGTAGAATATCATCGGCATTCATCATGAAACTTCCACGAGAAGGATGACTCAGCTTGTTTTGGCGATCTTCGACCAGGAACTTGTCTTCAATCATTTCATCCAAAGCTGAGATGCCGCGTTCGCCTAGGATGCGAAACACGTCTTTCCTGGTCGTGCCATGGGCTGTGAGAGCCATTTTCAGAATGTAGTTGTGCGGATCCTTGAACCGGTACATCCGCAATTTAAAGTGATCCATGGTTGGTTCTTCGTGCTCAGGATTATTCACTTCCTTAAGCAGAGCGCCGAGTGATGGGTAATGCGTCGCCAGAAATTGCAGGCGTTGTGCCTGAGGCATCACGACTAGAATGAGCGAGAGGATCGTCTCATCACGAACGTCATTGGCTTCATTCTGCAAAATTCTACGTATCGTCGAATAACTGACGCCAGTTTTGTTCGAAATCGACTGAATACTCAGATTCTTATGATTGTCCAAATAGCTGCCAAGAGCCGTTTGAAGTTCCGCCAAAAGCGCTTTGGATGCCATCGCAACGACTCCTTTGACGAGGCCCTTCCACATGGGAAGGAGAATGCATGTCCGTTTTAGCAACAGGCTGCAAAGACGATCATGAGGCAAAGTATCTCAGCCGGGAAATACCAAGCATCTCGCTCCTGATCAAGCCAAGAGCTGATGGGCTGGAAGTTTTCTTCCTACTGGTACAATCCAATTAAACTTTGCCCAATTAAAACAATCCGGGTCGTCTTTGTCACGCGAATATTTTTGGATTCGATTTGGCTAGATTCTAGCAAAAGGCAAGGTCGGGTTACATCATTCTTAGCGGACAAGTCAAAATTAAGAAAGGACACGCAGCTGTCTGTGTAAGGAGGCAGGAAGCGTCAAAAACGCTCCCATTCCTCTGCCACTCCTATCAACCCTTCACAGAACCAACAGTAAGACCGGAAATGACGTATTTCGAAGAGTAAAGAAAGAGCGCCATACTCGGCAGAGCAATGACGACAGAACCCGCAGCAAAGAGTCCCCATCGGGCATCGTAACTGCCGCTAAACTCCATCAGCCCCAAAGTCCATGGTCGCAACGCAACATCATCAATCAAGGTCGAAGCGAGAAGGAATTCGCTCCACGCATAGGTAAAAGCAAAGAGAAAGGCGATCGCCAAAGCCGGGGTAGAGAGCGGTAGAAGGATGCGAAAGAAAGCCGAGGCTGCCGTGCAGCCATCGACGCGGGCGGCTTCTTCCAAGCTTTTGGGAACTGTTTCAAAATAACCTTTGAGCACCATAATGGAGAAGGGCAAGGTCGTGACGGACATCGCTATCACGAGACCTGCATAGGTATTGCCCAAATTGAGGCTTTTGATCACGAGATAGACAGGAATGATCATCAGCGGACCTGGAATCATTTGAGTCATGAACATGAAGCCAGAAGCAAAGCGCTTGCCAGGGAATTCGAAACGCGCAAAAGCATAGGCGGCAGTCGCCGCGAGAAAGACCCCGATCAGTGAGGCCGATAGCGAAATGATTAGACTGTTATAAATCCATTGCAGAAACAAATGCCGCGTAAAGAGATCCGTGTAGTTCGAATACCATCGGCGTTCGGCTCGATTCTCGGTGGCCTTGTCCAAATCTGCAAATGCATCGTCTTCCGCCAGCTGTGCGGGAACAGCTTCGGGCAAAGCCTCTTCGATTTTCGGCGCATGTTTGGTCGATAGTGCTTCAAACAATTCCTTGGGAACGATCGCATCGGCGAAAAAATTGAAATAGTCTTTGGCAGTTGCTTCACCGCGCGGTGGAAAACTGTGAGCAGCCTGGCTACCACTGACCGTATCGGTATTCCGAAAGGAAATGGCCACGACTCGAAAAATGGGAAAGGTGGCAATTGCGCAAGCCACCAGCAGGATGCTATGCACGAAAGCGAGCTTGGGTAGCGAAGTAGATGCAATACGTGCCATGATCAAACCCCCTTAGAGCTAAGATTGTTTTTACTTGTCGGCGTTGGCTGCTTGACGTCGGGAACGCTTTGCCCTTTGCTCTGTTCCAGCTTTTTATCGGCTGTCAAATGAAACTGCAGCCAGGTGAAAACACAGAGGATGGCAAAAATCACAAAGGAATAGGCCGCCGCGAAGCCATAGCGATAGTAGGTGAAACTTTGCTTGAAGAGGTCTGTCACGAGGATATCGGCACCCTCATAGCGTCCGCCATCAGTCATCAGGTAAATGACGTTGAGATTATTGAAAGTCCAAATCCCGCCCAATAGCGCGGCAGGCACCAGCACCGGTCTGAGCAGGGGCAGTGTCACGTGGCGAAATTTGCCAAGAACTCCCGCTCCATCGATCGCTGCTGCTTCATAGACACTTTTGGGAATCGACTGCAAAGCACCCAGGGAATTGATCATCATAAAAGGGATGCCGAGCCAAATGTTGACGATACAGGCTGCTGCAAACAAAGCGGAAGGATCCGTGAACCAACTGCGTGTTTTAAAGCCGAACCAAGTCAGTGGCTCGATCAGAGTGCCGCCGATTTGCACCGAAAAAAACTGATTACTCACGTTGATAAATTGATTGATGAAACCAACGCTTTCGTTGAAATCCGATCGCCAAACCAGCACCGCGATGACCTGCGGAATGACCCAAGGCAGAGTCAGGATCGTGCGGTAAAAGCTCATACCCTTGACGCCCGGTGTGTTCAGGCAAAGGGCGAGGCTCAGGCCAAGACCAACATGGAAGACGACATTGATGAAAGTCCAGAGAATGGTCCGGCCTAACACGACGATGAAGGATTGGCCGGTGGCGCGATCGCGAAATACTTCCAGGTAATTTTCTAGGCCGAAATTTCCAGCCAAAGGAGCCCGGCCTTGCTTGACCCACTCGGAAAAAGTCCTAAGGCTCAGGTCATGAAAGGACAGAAAGAATTCATAAAGCAGGGGGTAAAGAAACAAGAGCCCAATCCCGACCGCCGCCGGGGCCAGAAAAAAGGCAGGCGCTACAAACTTTCCCTTGAGGCGAAACTTGAAGTAAAAACCTACGAGTATCGGCATCGCCGTCGCAAAACCCGCCGTAAGCCAGGAAGCTCCGACAGTTTTAAAAAAGACGCCAAGACTGATACCAAGCAGAATCTTTGCCGGCAAATAGAGTTTGTAGCTCCATATCTTGTAATTCAGCAGCATGTAGCCGAACGCCGCCCCAAGCAAAAGCAACAGTATGAGGCCAAGTTTCAGCAATTCAAAAATCGCGGGCGTTATCGACAGGCTCATGGTTCGGATCCCCCTTGGGTCGGATCTTGCCGATCCGACCTTTTCGTCCTTCTCAACTGGCTTTTTTTGCCGGTTTTTGTTGAATGCCTTTCAGAGCTTCATCAGCAGCTTTCTGGCCAGTTTTGACAGCCTGAGCTACTGTTTCTTTCCCTGAAAGAGCGCGCTGAATCATAATGCGCATACCGTCCCATGCCGCGCGGATTTCCACTTGAGGCGGCATGGGGCTGGTGGTAGCAGCCGCAGTCATCGCCGCGTTCAAGATGGCATTGGCTTGCACGCTGGCGTCCCCTCGAGCTTCCAGTGTGCTTGGAATTTTGTTCAGTTTATTAGCAATACGCAGCTGAACCTGTTTGCTGGTCAGAAAAGTGATGAACTTCTGGGTGGCTTCCAGTTTTTTGTCTTTGGTGCTGGCGTTGACGTAGAGGAAAAGACCGCCCAGCAAAGGCGCAATGGGTTTGCCTGTTTCGCTGATGATTGGCAGGGCAGCAATGCCGAGTTTATCACCAAATTTCTCCGCGTAGGTGCTGAGTTCCCAGTCGCCATTGATATGAAACAAGGCGTTGCCACTCAGGAACATGGCCTTCGCACAATCATAGTTACATTCTTTCGGGATGATTTTTTCTTTGTCCTTCAAATCCACCAAAAACTGCAAAGCTTTTTGAGTTTCAGGCGTATCGATGTTGACCTTGACATCTTTGCCCTGAACCGTCAGGAGAGATCCACCAAAACCGCTTTGAAATCCTGCAAACCAAAAGGGTTCTGACTGAAAGAAGACCAAACCAAATTTGTTTTGCTTTTCATTGGTGAAAGCTTTGGCTTGAGCGATCAGATCTTTGGTGTTGGTCGGCAGGGACTTCACCAAATCTTTGTTGTAGTACATCAGCAGATGATTGCCTTCACTCAAGGGCACGCCCCAAGTTTTGCCATCGAGCTTAGTCAATTCCAAAGCCTTGGGATTGAAAAGCTCAGCTTTGATCAGGCCATCAACCGGCTGAATAACCCCAGCCGTGGCGAAAACACCGGCGATATCATTGGGGCCGTAAACGATGTCTGCACCATCACCGGTAACGGAAGAACGCAAGAATTTGGTGCGCAATTCCTCGTTTTCATAGTGCTGACGAATCACTTGAATATCTGGATTAGCCTTTTGAAAAACAGTGATCCACTTGTCGATCTCAGCCGCCGTGTCTGGGGGGCTTTGCTCCCAGAAATTGATCTTCACCGGAGCTGCGTGAGCTTTTAGGGAAAGAATGCCCATGAGAGCGGGAATCAGTGCTAGCAATTTCATGAGTACACCTCTTTTGGAAGTTGTTGAATGGCTAGAGCAAACATAGCGTGCGACCAAGTCAACGGCATAACCCAGGAAGGGCTGCCGGTGACAGGATCGATTTGTTCAGGCAATTGGCCTTCAGCAGGCATATGCTGAATGACCCATTGCCAGGCGACTTTGGCGATTTGAATTTGTTTTGCCTTCGGACCCGGTTCATCTGGCTGCTGATGCGCCGCGGCCAAAGCCAGCCAGAGAGTGGTTAAAATCCAAGGATTGGCATCGCGATAGTGGTCCGCTTCGTAGCGTCCCAGGCCACCGATATCGTCTCGCCACAGTCTATCCATGATTGCATCGAGCAAATCATGGTAAGCGTCGCGATGTTGTTTGAGATCGAGAACTTCGTAAGGATATGCCGCTGCCACCTGGGAGATGTCGATCACAAAATCCTGTTCCAAAGAATAGATGGGTCGGCCGGCTGGGGAATGATGGATACTTACTTTTCCACCCTGCTCTTCTATGGCATTGCGCTTATGCGCCGGTATTCGACGCAAAAGACTGCGGGCCAATCGAGTCTTGCCCCTATGTTTCTGTATAAAACGATCCGAATTGCAAATTTGGATCAGTTCGCGAGAACGCGCCGACCATTCCTTGGGTACCGACCATTTCATATAGTCATAGAGATCGATCGCCGCCTTCAATCCTGCTGCCATCGCTGCGACACTATAGTAATGCACGCCTTCGCGTTCTTCCCAGAGATCGAAACCTGGAATAGGCAACAGAGGATCCAGGGGATGTCGACTGTGGCAGAGCCATGCGGCAGCCTTATCGACCATGGATCGCAACTCTTCGGCTAAAGCCTTATCGTCAGCGAGGAGCACGTGCTGCCAAAAACCAAAGACAACACTGGCGGTTTCATCCGGCTGAAGCATACCCCAGCTAGCGCCGAGATGGCCTTCCATATCATGCCGATGGAGGAAGCTGCCATCAGCGCTTTGGCAGCGCTGCATGTAGCGATAGAAGTCGGCTGACTCCTGGTCCATTCCGCAAATATCCATCGCATAGGAAATAAATCCCGCGTCGCGTCCCCAGCAATAGGCATATCCACCACAAGAGTTCAGATCAAAATGAAATTCTGGAGCGGCGATGATACCGCCGCCGGGATCTTGCATCTGCTTAAGAGTCAGTAGGGTTCTTTGATAGGCTTTTTGCAGATCCGCTGGCACATGCGCCGGCGCACTCTTGACAGTTTTAAGCCAGCTACGATCCAGCTCACGCAGCTGAGCGAAGGCCTGTTCGATGGGCGCTAAGGCTTGCAGGAGTTCATCAAAGCCTCGGGTTAATCGAAAGCGTAGCTCGAACGATTTCTGCAAGGGGACATGCCAGGCGATGATACCATCGCTGTGGCCAAGAGAAGCCAAGGAATGCGGTTCCAGGGGCAACCAGCTGGTAGCTCCGGTGGACTGCCCGGCATAAGACATTCCCAGCAGTTCGTCGCGATACCAGATGCTTTGCAGAATATCGCCGAAACGTTTGGCTGTTCGAAGATGATGCTGTCGGTCGCCACATTCAGCGAAGGCCATCGGCAAACTATCCGTGCCCTGCAAAGCCTGAATCGAAAAACACACTTCGCCTCGGTATGAGCTCAAGGATCGAGCAGGTTCGAAGAACATCGTGGCTTGCATTTTACTCGAACTGTTGATTTCGGGTTCGTTCCAATAGATCAAAAAGCTTTCATATCGGGCTGCATCGACAGCTGAAAACTGCCAGTGTTCGCGTAGAGCATTTTGATCGATGCCGGCTTCTATGCGAAGCCGCAAGGCCAGGAGTTCGGCGGGCAGACTTTCACCGCTTGCCTGCAGTTCTTGCTGATAAATATCGGCATCGGTTTCCAGAACACTGGCGGTCTGCTTCAATTCGCCGAGGATGACCTGTGGCTTAATCTGTTGGCCAAGTTTGAGGGCCTGCTCATTCCAGAGTTTTGCCACCTCAAGGAAGCCGCCGGGCAAAGCCAATACATAGAGGCGGGGCTGCATATCCTTGAGTGTTTTCGGTTTTAGGACCAGCGCTGCATGAAGTTTTTTAGTGATAAGGTGCAGGGCATCCCGCTGAGGGCCGAAAAAAATGCTCGGCCGGCAGCCAGATGCAGAATCGCCGGAGCAGCTCTGATCGACGCTGGGATCTTTATTGGTCCCATATCCGCAGAGCAAGCGATCACGAGCTAGTGTTAAACGAAGCATGAGAGTCCTCTCAGGAATGATCGAAAAAAAGGGTCGCTCCAGGAGTTGTCAGGTTTCGATTCTTAAGCCGAGCTCACCAGCTTCAAACCAGTGCAGGGCAGCCCGATCCAAAGTACAGGGCAGCTTGTCGCCGCGTTTTGCCTGGCTGATAATTTCCAGACGCTGAGGGTTGGCACTGCGAATAATGAGCTGATGCTCGCCGGCACTGGCAACCATATGCACTTCATGTCCGTGCGGTTCCCGCATGATCATTTCCACAGTCAAATCCACGTTGCCCGATGCTTCACGACCACTGTTGGCGAGGACTTTGATCGCTTCCGGCCGAAGTCCCAAGGTATAGCTGCCCGATTGTTGGGGGCAGGGAGCATCGCTGAGGTCGATCGTCAGACGACCTGAGTGAAAGGTTTTCTGTGCGCCGAGAATCGTCAATTCCCCGTCCAAGAGATTAATCGTGGGGCTGCCGATAAAGGAGGCGACGAATTTGTTTGCTGGCTTATGGTAAAGTTCGAGCGGAGCGCCCATTTGCTGGATATCGCCACCGTTCAGCACGACGATGCGATCGGCTAGAGTCATGGCTTCCACCTGATCATGAGTCACATAGACCGAAGTGGCACCGATTTTTTGATGCAGGTCCGCGAGCTCGATACGAGTGGCTGAACGAAGTTTTGCATCAAGGTTAGACAAAGGCTCGTCAAACAGGAAAAGGGACGCACGACGGACAATCGCGCGACCGATAGCTACCCTTTGTCTTTGGCCTCCGGAAAGTTGAGCCGGTCGGCGGTCGAGATAGCTTTCGATTTTGAGAATGCGAGCGGCTCGCATGATTTCTTGTTCGATTTGATCCTTTGGCATCTTTCTCATCTTCAAACCAAAGGCCAGATTTTCCCGAACGGTCATGTGGGGATAGAGGGCATAATCCTGAAAGACCATGGCAATATCGCGGTCTCGTGGCTGGAGTTCTGTAACATTCCGTCCAGCAATAAAGATCTCGCCTTCCGTCGTTTCTTCTAAACCAGCTATGGTGCGAAGCAGGGTGGATTTGCCACAGCCGGAAGGCCCGACCAATACGAGAAATTCCCGTTCTTTGACTTCCAAGTTGATATTGTTGAGGACTCTGACTTTGTTATCATAGATCTTTGACAGACCTGAAATCTTCAGCTGTGTTTGCAATGTGATTCCCCCTGCGAACAAAAATAACTGAGCGGTATGGGCGATCCGCTTCTTCTATTCCACCTTTATGCGGAGCCGTCCAGTGAAACTCTGGGCCTTGGCATCATTCTCCGCGAGATTCGTCTTTTGTGAAGCGTGTCGCTTTAAGCGAGTTCTTGATCTTCTTCAAATGATCGACAAATTCTGGGCCACGCTTGAGGGTGACTCCAGTCGCCAGGACATCGATCATCGTCAAGTGCACCAGACGCGAGATGGCAGGTGTGTAGATATCAGTATCTTCAGAAGTTTCGACCGCCAACACAATGCTGCTGTGCTGCGCCAACGGTGAATCTGGCATTGTAATGCCGATAACAGTGGCACCGGCTTCGCGAGCAAGCTTGGCAGCTTCCACGGTGGCAATCGTTCGCCCCGTATAGGAAATCATGACGATCACATCACCGCGACTTGCCGAAGCTGCCGACATCCGTTGCACCATGACATCAGTGTAGGCAACAACGGGCGTGTTCAGGCGAAAGAATTTATGCTGGGCATCAAGCGCCACGGAGGCTGAAGCACCGAGTCCGTAGAATTCTATTTTGCGGGCGCCGGCCAAGGCATCGATGGCTCGACCCAGGGTGTCATAATCAAGGTTGCTCTTGGCATCTTCCAGAGCCGCCATGGTCATTTCAAAAATTTTAACGGAGAAATCGCGGACCGAATCATGCGGTTCCACATTGGAATTCACATAGGGCGTGCCAGTGGCCAAACTTTGGGCGACCCGGAGTTTGAAATCTGGAAAGCCTGTGCAATCCAAACTTCGGCAAAATCGGTTCACGGTTGGTTCACTGACGTCGGCGTTGCGAGCCAAGGCAGCGATACTGGAGCGAATGGTTGCATTCGGATCAGCTAACACCACGTCGGCAACCTTGAGCTCAGACTTGCTCAAAAAGGGTCGGGTCTTTTGGATTTTCTGCAGAATATTAATGGCAGACTCCTCTGGCTTTGATGACTTCTCAACGGGTGTAAGTTGGCGTTAAATAACCACGGAAACTTTCCGCTGACAAGCGTTTA
>JBGSRE010000406.1:0-4632 GCA_041737755.1 Oligoflexus sp. | reverse complement strand
TAGGGGTTCTCTTCGGCCGGCCGCTCTTCGGCGATGATGGTAATACATTCAGCTGGGCAGACCGTCTGGCAAAGATAGCAAGACGTGCAGTTCTCCACCTTGTTCTGATCCAGCGAAATAAAATGCATTCCCCGGAAGCGCTGCGAATAGGTGCGCTTGACCTCGGGATACTGAATAGTCGTACCCTTGCCGAGAAAAAGCGTGCGATAAAATTGTTTGATAGTCACCTTCAAACCAATGGCCAACGCTGGAAGATAGAATTTATCCCAGTAGCCTTCTTTTCGAGTCACAATCTTAGTTGCCATATTAGACCCCTACCAAAGCGATTACGATCGCCACAAAGAGCAGGTTCACCAGGGCAATAGGGAAGAGAATCTTCCATCCCAAGTTCATCAACTGATCAAAACGGAAACGCGGGAGAGTCCACCGCACCCATACAAAGAAAAACATGATGCAGGCGACTTTAAAGATAAACCCAATGACTTGGCCGACCGCGACAAGATTCTGGGTGCCCATCGTTGCAAAACCCAGAATGTTGGCAACGCCGTAGGTCAACCAACCGAAACCAGGCATCAGCCCATAGCCACCCAGGAAGAGCGTAACGAGAACAGCCGAGGCCATAATCATCGCCACATACTCAGCGAAGAAAAACATGGCGAATTTAGTCGATCCGTATTCCAAATGATAACCAGCAACCAGCTCGGCATCCCCTTCCGGAAGGTCAAATGGCAAGCGATTGGTTTCCGCAAAAATAGCGATCAGGAAAATCACGAAAGCCACGGGGTTGATCAGAATCCCCCACCTCGGAATAAAACCGAACCAGTAGTGATCCTGATACTGAACCATGGCATTCATATCAAGCGTGCCATAAACGAGCAGCATCGAAACCAGGGACAGGCCCATGGCGATTTCATAGCTCACCATCTGACTGCTGCCGCGGAGAGCGCCTAGTATTGCGTATTTGTTATTAGAGGCCCAGCCGGCCAGCATAAGGGGGTAAACTTCCAAACCGGCAAAAGCCAAAACGGAAAGCACACCGATATTCAGATCAGCGATCTGCAAGGGTACTTGCTGGCCATTGATCATCAAGTAGCTGCCAAAGGGAATGGCGGCAAGGGCCGCTAAGGGCGCAATAGCCGCAATAGCTGGCGCCAGGTGATAGTAAAACTTGGACGCCTGGGCCGGTACAAAGTTTTCCTTGAACACAAACTTGATAACATCGGCCACGGGCTGGAGCAAACCAAAGGGGCCAACCCGGTTCGGGCCAACTCGTCCTTGAATCCACGCTGAACCGCGACGTTCAAACCAAACCATTACAGGCACAGCGTTCAGGGTAACCCCCAGAACAAAGACCAACTTCAGAGTCAGAGCTATGCTATCAAACAGAGTCACGGTTTACCTCACGCGCGGCCAGGATAGGAGCGAGCGCTTTAAGACGCATACCATCCAAAACTTTTTTGACTGAAGCACTCGCTCCATGAGCTTTGACCATCGGTTCGAAACATTGGGTTAAACCATCGCAGTTGGTAAAGGATCCAGCTTTTTCTACCGTTCCAAGACCAGGCAAGACCGCTGCAAAACGCCTAGCTTCTTGACTGTTCCAAACGCCCCAAGCGATTTCTATGGGAGCCATCTTTTGCTCGGGAATCGCGGCTCGACCGGAACGGAAGTAGATGGCTAGGTCGAAGCCCTGATCATTCTCGGCGGAATAGGGGTGGAGCCCGAGAAGTTCCAGCCCCTTGGTATTGGGTGTTTTATCCGTGCGGCGCAGCAGCTTATCCAGCGGAGCATCATCAGCAGAGCGCTGCACACCATTGGTACCATTGTAGCTGCGGGTGATCACGGCGCCTCGAGTGAAATTCGGCAGAATTTGCAAGAGATTCGCTGCCTCTTCACTCGTTGCATCGGTGCCAATCACCAGCAGAATGCGTTTGGCCGATTCCACTGATTTCAAAAGCCAGGGCACCAGAGTTTCCCAGTTGGTGGCCGTTGGATTTTCCAGGCCTTGGGTAGCCAGCAGCGGTTGTACCACCCGAGCCGGTTCTTGATAGGTATGGAAAGATACCCGTCCTTCGTCACAAATCCAATGACCGTTGACAGCCTCATTGTGCCGAGCCCGATAGCGATAGATGATGCCATTTTCTTGATCAGCATAGACCGAGCAGCCCTTCGCACAGCCGTCACAGATGCCCTCTTTTTCCTTCAAAAACCAGACCCGCTTTTTGAACCGGAAATCGTTGAAGGTGATGGCTCCGACTGGACAGATGTCGGCGATGTTGCCTTGGTATTCATTAAACAGACCTTCTTCCAAGGCCGTGGTCAGTTCTTTTTTCCAGCCGCGGCTATTCATGAGGAGTTCGTTGGTCTTGGTCACATCCTCGGTGAAACGCACACAGCGTTCACAGTGAATGCATCGATTCATATTCAGGGTAAGTCGATCCGAAAGCTTTTTGGTCGAGGCCTCTTCAAAGACCCGCTTTTCTTCATAGAACTGACTTGTACCAGGACCGTATTCATAGTTGTAATCCTGGAGGGAACATTCTCCAGACTGATCACAGACAGGGCAATCGAGAGGATGATTGCTCAGCAAAAATTCCATGACACCGGCGCGGCTCTTGCGAGCTTTTTCCGATTGCGTGTGAACGACCATTCCATCTGCCGCCGGCGTGGAACAGGCGGTCATCAATTTAGGCGCTTTTTCCACTTCCACCGTACACATTCGGCAAGTCCCTGCTACGGGCAGACCGGGATGGTAACAGAAACGAGGAATGCCTTGATCGATATGAGCCCGTTCTGCAGCCTTCATGATGGTATCACCTGGCTTGAACTCAATGCTCTGCCCGTCGATCGTTATCTTAGGTTTAGGGGCTTCGTTAGTACTCATTTGCAATGACTCCAATCAAAGCCTTGCGCTGGCGTGGTGATCGTGCGGCCGAACATAATTTTCCGGCTTCGAAGGACAACGCCCCAGACGCACATGCTCCTCAAATTCAGAACGAAACTTGCGAATTGTCGACAGCGCCGGACCAGTCACAGCATCGGCAAAAGCGCAGATGGTCTGACCAGCCATATTTGCACAAATATGGGCGATTTTATCCAAATCCTGTTCGGTGCCCTGGCCCGCTTCGATGCGGATAAACATGCGAGCCAGCCAATGGCTGCCTTCGCGGCACTGGCTGCACTGACCACAGGATTCATGCTCGTAGAATTTCAAGAGTCGCGCAGCGGCTTCGACGATACAGGTCTGGTCATCGATCACGATCACCCCGCCTGAACCGGCCATGGTGCCCGCTTTTGCCAGACTGTCAAAATCCATAGCAACATCGATCTCACTGGCACTGAGCATGGGAGCGGATCCTCCGCCGGGAATCACCGCTTTTATCGAGCGGCCACCACGAACACCACCACAGTGGGCTATCAGATCTTTCAGATTGATATTGATAGGCATTTCATAAACGCCGGGTTTTTCCACATGACCAGAAACACAGAAAAGTCGTGTGCCACCGGATCGCTCCGTGCCAATGGCTGCGAATTTCTCCGCGCCGTCCTTGATAATGGTTGGAACTGCACAGAAAGTTTCGACGTTATTCACACAGGACGGCATCCCAAAGGCACCGACCTGGGCTGGGAAAGGCGGCTTCAACCGAGGCTCCCCGCGACGACCTTCCAAGCTGCTGAGAAGGGCCGTCTCTTCCCCACAAATATAAGCTCCCGCACCGAGATAAATTTCAATATCGAAATTCCAATCGCGACCCAAAACTTTTTTACCAAGCAATCCAGCGGCTCGGGCTTCACGAATAGCAGCTTTGACAATCGCCGCTTCGTGAAAGAATTCACCGCGAATATAAATATAAGCTTGGCAAGATCCAATCGCATGAGCAGCGATGATCATACCTTCGATCAGCATGTGAGGGTGTTTGGTCATCAAGAGACGATCTTTGAAAGTCCCTGGCTCGCCTTCATCGGCGTTACAGACGAGATATTTGGGCTTGGGATTGCCCGCTGCATCGACCGGATTCTTCGGCATAAAGGACCACTTCATGCCGGTCGGAAATCCTGCACCGCCGCGACCGCGAAGATTGGATTTCTTCACTTCATCGACGACCGCATCCGGGGTCATGGTCAAGGCCTGCTCCAAAGCCGCATAACCACCGACCGACTTATAGAAAGCCAGCGTGTGCGAATCCTTGGCAGCATTGTGCTGAGTCAGCAACAGATCAACCATCGAGCAGCTCCTTGTCCAGACGATCCATCAATTGATTCAAAGATGGCTCGTCAAGATTCTCGTGATAATCCTTGTTCACCTGCATCACGGGAGCCGTGCCGCAAGCGGCCAGACATTCCACCTGGCTCAGAGTGTAGCGGCCATCGGCTGTGGTCTGACCCTCGTGAATGCCCAGACGTTTTTCCAGGCACTGCATCAGCTGATCAGCACCGCGTAAAAAGCAGGGGAGATTGGTACAGATCTGGATATGCTGCTTGCCGACCGGTTGACGATTGTACATGGTATAAAAGGAAACAACTTCTTCCACGCGAGCGGGAGCCAGCCCAAGGAACTGCGCCGCTTCTCTCATGGCATCCTTCGAAATCCAGCCTTCCTTTTCCTGAATCTCATGCAGAAGTGGCAACAGG
>JBGSRE010000392.1:0-5656 GCA_041737755.1 Oligoflexus sp. | reverse complement strand
GTAGCTATGCTATGGCTGGCGATCGGATCGGCAACGTCTTTAACGGCATCGGCTACTATACGCTCGCCTTCGAAGCCAAGAATTCTATGGTATGGGGTACCTCGGGCACCAACCTGACCATTCTCCCCCATGATTGTCTTTATAAAACGGCTGAATGTAAAGGATTTGCAACCTACAATCTGATGGAAAGCATAGGCGCTGGCTTGGGTCCCTTGAGTGCTTTGGGTGACGGTAGTATGGTGGGCATGGTGCGCGCTGTGGGTGATGTCTATCTTCTCAAACTCAAAGTGGCGAACGATGCCACCAAAAACATCGACGTGGTAAAGATCGTTGATAAAGTGGGCGGCGATCCCTACATGTACACAGATTTCACCGGAGCCACGCTTTATCTTAACAGCAGTTTGAATGAAATTGATTTTTCTAAATCGGCCAGCTTCGATAGCAAGCTCCCTTTGCGGCAATTGGCTTTTTCCTGGTCTCAGGTCGACGGCAACACCGATGGCTGGAAAGATATCAAAGCCGAAGTTCGTTGCTATACTGATCCGGCCAACAAAGGTAATTTTCAAGAGATCACGATTACAGCTGCGGCCCGCAGCAATCAGTATATTGATATAGCGAGCTGCAAGGATTTAGCGGTCACGAAAGCCGAAGTGCAATTGACTCAGTTGAATAATTCATCGAGTCTTATGGGAATCGCTAGAGTCCAGTTGACGGCTTTCCAGTAGACTCCTTCCGCCAGGAGAGCGAAGCGTCGTTCTCTTCACGATCCAAGCATTGCAGAGGACGCCGTTCCAACCAACGCTCAGTACTATAGACATCCAGATTGAAAAATTGGGTTCAATCGTGAACCGGTGCTCTTGAGTCCGGTCAGCTCCCGATACCTAAAAACTCTCGGCATACTCGCCTGATTTGAATCCAATGGAAAGCCTTTAGAAAAAAATCAAAGCGAAAGGCACCCACTCGGTGTACTTCGATTCTTTCCATAAGCTAATGGATAAAGTGGCGACTACCGCCTTACGGTTTGCCAAGCGAGCTCATGAGCTACTTCCTTTATTTGGAAGCTATGCGTGATACACAAACCATTCTGTTTTTCTGGTGCCCTAGGACTTTGTTAGCTCCCGAACCACGGAAATCCCGGCCTCTGGCAACCCTTAAAGATCCTGGGCTTGCCGGAGGCTAGGATTTCCGTGGTTCGGGAGCTTACCGCAGACCTAAGAGTACCGGTTCACGATTGTACCCAATTTTTCAATCTGGTGCCTTTAGCGGGATTCATGGTGTCAAAAAAGTGCATTTACAGCGAAAGGCTCGGATCTGTATAAGCAGGAACAGAGCTCTCTGGAAATTCCAAAATAAAATGAATGCAAGAGGAGTATCGATATGTTGAAGCGGACTCGGCTGCTCACGGGATTCTTGGTCCTGTGTGCAAGTCTTCGTGCTCTGGCGGCCCCTGCCCCAACAGCAAGCCTTTTGGGCAAGACCTTCGTTTTAAAGGGCGAAGCGTTCCAAGCCAAGCTAGCTATCACGGACGACGGTCTCGGCAAAATCTGGCGACCGGATGGATTTTCCACTCTGCAGTGGGCAACCGTAGGCGATGAAATTTTCGCCACTCTGGACACCCCCCTGGAAAGCCCCTATATAGGAACGAACACGGATGGCAATGCAGTCGCAGGTGTCACCCGTTTGGAAAGCTTGATCTTCGCCTTTGCCGACACTCAGGCCTTGCTTGCAACGGTGACAGAATCCTATCGCAATGTGTTTCCAGCAGAGTCCGGCGTCCCAGAAGCCCTCGACGAGTTTGTTAATCCTGATTTAAGCCTGGTCGACTATGCCAGCCTTAAAAACTTCACGGCAAGCTCCGGCTCTTTGTTGGCTTTGCCCCTGACGGATAATCAATCGGCTATCATCAAATTCAACGCAGGCGATCAAGCTACTGTGGTGGAAGATCCTCTGAACAAGACCCCGAGCACTTTCACCTGGAGTTCGGAGGATGCTTTGACTCTGAGTTGGTCAGCCACGTCCAGCATTCGCTACCGCTCTTTGCAAGACCAAGGCTTGGCTTCGCTACTCCTGGCGGAAGTCCAAGAGGATGGCAAGGAATCGATCTTCATCTCCTCTGGGGCCGAGGTGGATGCTGCTGTCTATCAAACTCCCGCAACAATGGGAGGGTTTGCCGGTCGCTACACCATTCCAGAATTTTCTGGAACGGAATATGTATTCAATGCCGACGGCCTTGGTGAAATTATCAACACGGATGCGAATGGGATTGTCACGACTAGCATCATAAGCTGGGGCGAAGAGTCGGGCGTGATATTTGGTCACCGCTGGAGCCAGCTTGTCGATGAGCAGCCTATAGCCGTCAGTGATCCAATCATTGCTCTCGGCTGCGAAGCGGGCACTTTTAGCTGTCAATTAGTCCAATCGCGCCGTTATAAAGTGTTAGCCGTAAGTCCTCGGCAAATTCTAGTTCTGCGCGTCCTTGACCCGAAAACGGTCGATGGAATGAGCAGCTGGATTCATGTGTTCAACCGAATCTCTCGTTAAAAACTATGAGATAGGGCAGAGAACTGCCGAATGCCCGGCAGATATTATCTGGCGTTTGCAGGCCGGAAACTATCCAGCAATCTTGTGCAGTTCAACCGTCTCCTGCCGCGGTATTTTGATCAAAAACATACAAAATTTTCCTAGCTCACTCGATAGTTCAATCGTCCCCCGATGGGCGGCAACAGCCTGGTAAACAGCGGAAAGTCCGACGCCGCGACCAGCATAGAGGTCCTCGGTAACTTTCGCTTCTTGCTCACTGCTCGAGAGCAGCTGCATCAATTGACTGAGGTTGGCTTCTTTTGCGGCCTTGTCATGGAGAAGGCCCTCCGATATGGCCCGCGCCCTGAGCTGCTCGATATCAAACCCACGTCCGTCGTCTTTGACTTCAATCGCTAAAAATTGCTCGCTTTCGGCGAATTTTAAGCTGATACGACCTTCTGGACTCTTGCCGCAGCTACTCCGATCGGCTTCGATACCATGAATCACAGCATTGCGGAGAAGATGGATGATTCGCTTGACTAAATCCTTCTCCGCTTCACTCATGATATTGACCTCACCACCTTCTAAACGAAACTCGAGCTTTTTGCTGCGCTGATGAGCCAGACGTTGGAGATCGTCTTCAATCGGCCCAAGAATACTCAACGCGGATTTAACGGATACCTCTTGTATCCACTTCTGAGTTTCAGCAATGAGCTTGCTGTCGCTTACTCGCGCCAGCAAGATCTGTTCAAGTTGCGCCAATCGTGTTCCAGACACCATATAAAGGGTGTCGAGTTGCTGATCCCAACTGAGCTTTAATACATCAAAATGTCGAGATGTAAACTGGCGAAATGAATCTTCAATAGTGGAAATATCATAGCCAGTGATCCTGTCTTTTTCCTCTAAGTCGTGAATAAGACGCGCTTGCTGACGCAACCCGAACACGAGACTATTACCTTTTAAAGTATGAAGTAAAAAATTTATTTTTCGCCGATCGAGTGTAGTTAAATTACTCTTCAAATCGGCGAATTCCTTGCGAGTGGATAGGATGAAACTCCGAAACGAATCCATGTTTCTTAATAATTTAAGGAGAACTGCACTTCTATGCGCTTCTTTCCGTTTCTTTTGCAGGCGCGACACATCGGCTATCGTAAAGAGAATGGCTTTAATTGTACCCGTATTGTCTCGAACAACCGAGCCTTCCAAACTAATTGAATTCGGACCGAAGCGATGAATCTTTGGAATCTGGGTGAGCGCGACATCCTCATGCATCTGATCTTCAAATACCTGCTGCAACGACATTCTGAAAATTTTCTTTTTGGATTCTTCCATTTGCAAAAGATCGGTAACCAAGATGTTCGCTTGGAGATTTTTCCCAAGCAGTTGATAGCACGAACGAGTAAATCCAGCTTCTACTCGAAATTGTCTATCAACTGTTAAAAAACCGAATTTTACATTATCTATGATGGAGCGGATGGTTTCTGTGCGCTCAGCAACTATTGCTTCGACTTTATGAACATGCCGAGTGAGCTCTTGATTGAGATGCTTAATTAAACTTTCCGACTTAGCTTGCATATAATTGATTCGATCACCTAGGGCCAAGGAAATCAAGATTGCTTCTATAATGCCGCCGGGAAAATTACCCCACTGCACAAAAACATTCATCGGATAAAGTCCGTTGAAAAGCAGAGTCAACAGGAGGTTGTTCATCAGCAGCGCCGTCCACGCAATGGTGTAAAATATAGCCGGTCGAAAACCTCGAAGACGGGCGACGATACCAGCAATGATCAATGCCAGAGACGTAACGAGAGTGGTCGATGAGATGATGCGACCGCTCGTATTATAGTCACCGACTAAGGCATAAATCGAAACCAATAGATTGAGATAGGTGAGGAAAATAAAGAATTTCCGCCAGCGCGGCATATACTCCTTAGTATTTAGAAAATGCGAGGCAAAAATGCAAGTCAGCACATGACTCATGGATATACTAAAAATATAGCCCGTATTCATGGCCCAACTGCCAAAGCGGTCACCAAACCATTCAAGTCCGGTACCCTGAAAGCCAAATTGACTAAAGAGATAGTCCAAAAGATAGACACAATAGACGGCATAGGTCTGACTTCGAAACGATAAGGCGAGAAATATATTATACAGAAAAAGAATAGCGATAGCGCCAAAAGCCAGGCCTAGAATAAGCGTATCCCGATGACTAAAGCGCGAGAAATTCTCTGCATCCCAAAGATAAAAGCTCACGAGTAAGGTGCCCTTGGACTTGACCCGGACATAGTAAGTATTCTCTCCAGGATTGACTCCTAGTGGAAAAACTGGCACCCGGTATTCAATCGGACGATCCTTAAAACTCGGAATATCACCAAGGGTCAATGAATCATAGGATCCATCCAGCTTCTTCTGAAACACAGTGACAAAGTCAAGAAAAGCCCAACGACTCTCCAGCAAGAGTTTGATTCGTTCTTGGCCCAGATTGTCCAAAGTCAAACGCACCCAAATTTCATGAGCTAAGAGTCCTTGATTGGGGAAGTCTTTGGTGGAGAGTTCAAATTTTTCGTCGTATTTTCCGGCGAGTACATCTTGCTCGGTAATAGCTGAATCATTTGCTTTAAGAATGTAGAGGTGACGACCCAAGAGCATTTCCTTGACGTCGGTCTCACTCGCTATTTTTAAACTGACAGTTTCGGCAAGAATCGCTTGTGCCGAAAAAATCCAGAGAAGGATGGGAATCAGCCCCTTGCCCATGACAATGACCCTCGACTATGAAAAATGCTGCTTGAAGAGCTTGTAAGACTAGATTATACCCGTTTTCTTTCAGCTTTTCATAAAACCAAGTAACACCCGCAAAAAACTATAATTACGGCTAGATCGTTGGCTTATTCCAAAGAACACACTTACAGCAGCTCTCGGCCAGCTATCGGGGAACAAGTCCAGCGACCTCTCTGGCTGGTTTGGAAGCTTGCTTGTGCGCACCAAGCGAATTTTCATGCCTTCGCTCTGCCTTTCCCGTGCTAAGAGCCAAGATATTTTATATGATCGCCTCGAAACCGGTCATTACTGTTAAAAGGAAGTATTGTGAAAGAAGATGAGATCCAGGCGGCCCCCGTTTCAAAACAGGCCCCTTTGC
>JBGSRE010000371.1:0-4575 GCA_041737755.1 Oligoflexus sp. | reverse complement strand
TAACAAAGTCCAAGGGCACCAGAAAAACATGTTGGATTGTATATCACGCATAGCGTCCGAATAAAGGAATGAGCGGCTGCCGTAAGTTTTTTCTCTCAGTCTTGCCCCAATACTCCCCCGGATTCAAGTTTGCCAGCGATTCTTTCGCTGCGTAATATTTCCAAAAGCCATCGGTAACTATTCTAAAGTATGGAACTAAATGGATCCATGCGATCACCTTAATGGTGCATGAGCAAACCGCCGAAATAAACTTATTAGGCTAAAGCAAACCTTGAAGGGTGACGTATGACCACACATGTACCGCAAGCACGTGCTCTTAATATGGTTACCGATCCTATTGGAGCCGATAAAACGGAGCGAGACGCGCTGGCGCTCAAGATAACTGAGCTAACCGGTATTGCCGAATACTTAGCCCAAACGATTGCTATATCCCAAGGCCAAGTGGAACGTCTGGAAAAAGAAGTCGAAGATTTTCAACGTCATAGGCAACAAGCCGAACTGCAGCTACAGGCCCAGGAAACGGAGAACGCCACTAAAAGGCAGGAAATTCATGTTCTGGAGATGACGGTCAAGAAAAACGAGGCCACCATCATTACCCAGCAGGAGCGCATTCGCAACCTAGCTGAAACGATCGAGATCGCTGAAAGACGCAGCAAACAAGCCATCGAAACCTTCCAAGCCGAAGCGAACGGCAAGTTCAAGGCCATTCAGCATGAGTTTGAAACGGAAAAAGAACGACTCATACTTGAACTTGATACCTACCATAGTCAAACTCAAATGGATATGAAACTGCTGAGCGAGGAGTTGGAACAGAACCGTAAAAAACAGCATCGCGCGCTCGAAATCGAGCTTCAGGATATGCGTCGGAAAGCTGAAGAGACGGTAGCAAAAACTCTCCAAGATGGCCGCAGTAAGAATGAAGCACTTATCAAAGCAACAGAAGCCACAGTCTTGGAAGTCCATCGAGAATCCGAAACGGCTGCTAAGAGCTTATTGGTCGAAGCCAACCAAAAGGCTGCCGACCTCATCCGTGCTGCGCAGCATGAAGCAGAGGAAGTGAGACGACGGACCCATAATGCCGAGGTTAACTTCCTCAAAGAGAAAAATAGCGATCTGGCGGAGATGAAACTGATCGTAGCCAATGCCAAGGAAGAGGCCCAGGTCATCATATCTGCGGCGATGAAAGAAGCCACAGAGCTGCAATACAAAGTCGAAAAAGACAATGAAGCCAAAATATCGGCGGCCAATAGCAAAACCATGCAGACCCGCAAAGCGTCTGAAAAAGAGACTCAGGATTTCATAGAAAAAGCCAAGAGCGAACTCGGAAGGCAGGCTAAAGAACAGGAGGCCATGCTAGCACAAAAGCTCAAGGAAACAGAAAATTATGTGGTAACTGAGCGCAAAAGACTGGAAGACGAAGCGCGGACGATTGTTTCGAGTGCCCGGGAACGAGCCCAGGCGGTTATTGAAACAGCCAACAACGAAAAAAATTACAAATTCGAGCAACTTAAGGCACTCGAGACCTCCATGTTTCAGTCCACCAGACATTCGGCGGCAGCGATTACGCATGAGGCCGAGAAAATTGCTTTGAAAATTGTGGAAGAAGCTCGCACCAGAGCACGAACTGTTGAGCAAAGTGTCGAAGCCATCATCACCCAAGCCACAGCTGATGCGACCAAAATCAGAGCGGCCGTCGACGCTTATTCTGAAAAAATCAAGCGTGATTTACCCAATCCTGCGGATTGGGAGGCCGAATTATCCAAGATTCGCAAACAAGAGCAGGATCGACTCCAAGCCCTCATCGAACCGACGGTAATGAATTATCTGAAGGCCATCGACATCGTGATCAGCAATATCTTTGTGGATCTACCCTCAAAGTATCATGGTAATAAGGTCATTCAGGATTTTGTTGAAGCCATTGCCAGTATTCAGCACAGAAAAAGTCAAATCAAGTTTGGCGATCTGATTCCTAAGTTGGGCGGGTCGAATGAAGGCCAAGCTGCTTCTCTTCAAGCTTTGAAAAAATCGTCCTAAACAGAGACTCCTGTTCCTCTTCACAATTCCGGATTATTATCGTGCCGTTATGGCAATAACTGCTTTCCGGGATTGTGAAGCGAAAGCTTCTTTTCGTACAATCCATCGGATTGATAACCATCCATTGGTGCAATTCCATAGGTCAGCAAGCAAAACAAGGCCATAAAACCTTAGTTTTTGTCGCTGTGATTACCGTTTTTTCAACTTGAGAAGACCGAAGGAACCATCAAGAATCCTTCGGTCTCGTTCTTTCTCCATCCTCTGCAATTAAGCTAGCAATCCCAGTGAGGAACCGCTAAATCAAAGCTGAGTAGGAAGTCTAACGGAAGAGGAAATCATGATAGAAATGACATGGAAAGTGATCGGTCTGAGCCTTGTCTTGGGTTCCTTCATGACCCCCGTGCAAGCCGTCGAAAACTGTCGGAAACTTGCTGACAATCAGGCAGGCAATGCGCAGATTTTAATCAAGGACAATCAAGCGGACCGAACATTAGCCGAACGAAGCCAACAAGTCTGCATCAGCACCCGAAGCTGTAAAGAAGCTAAAAATGGCCAAGGCTACGGCAGCCCTTTTTGGATGGATGAGCAACTCTATCGGAAAATAGATGAAGATTGGGCCAATACTACGAATTCTAATCTATGCCTCGTCCACAGCAGTCTGGACCAACCGGAACTGGGCCTATTCGAACACAAGGGCCGAAAGATCTTCCTGACTGGCGTTAACCTTGGCAACGTGCAGCTGCTACCCTTTAAAAATGCTCCCTATTCCCATAGCGAAACCGAGCTTAAAGATATGCTGCGCAAAGCCTTTGCCGATTTACAGGCATCAGGCGCCAACTCCTTTCGTTTCTGGCTGCATATCGATGGCAGTCGCAGTCCGCTGTTTTCCCAAAACCAAGGGGGCGACGAGCAGCCTCAGGTGAGCGGGCTGCCTGCTGGTCTTTTGGAAGATCTCCAGTGGCTGGTGCGCACGGCTTATCAGGAATATGGTCTGCTGACCAATATCACCCTGTGGTCGCATGATATCCTGGCTGTTCGTCGCGAGCATAGCGTGGCCTCACGTGACCGAGTCTTGCATTTGATCGAGGATGAAAGCGCGTTACAGGCCTACATCGATAACGCTCTCACGCCTTTGGTCAAGGCTATGCAAAAGAATATGCCCGGCACCAAAAACCCCTATAGCGATGGAATTTTGTCTTGGGAAGTATTCAATGAACCGGAAGGCGTATCACGCTACTGGCGACTCTACTGGAACTACCAGTATGCAATGGCTTATGGTGACTATTCCTGGCGACGCCTGAGTCTGCCCTATTTGGATGATCGGCGGCGCACGGAATTTGCTTTGGATACAGGATCGGATAGCTGGACTCCCATCAATTATCGAGGCTGGCATTTCCTGGGAACAGAAACGCCCACCTTCAATTCCTACATGTATAAGGACGTTACTGATGACTATCCTTCCGAATGGGACTACCTGAAAAAAGCCATCGTCGATGATAAGGTACTCAGCACGGTGGAAATTCCACATGAGCAAGTTCTGCGTTTTATTAACCGCATTTCCGGAGCGATTCATCGCTTGCAACCCGACGCTAAAGTTTCCAGCGGGGCACACAGCATGCCCTATAATACCGATGCCCCCATGCCGGGACTTGACTACGCCCATGCGCCCTTCAATTACTACAGCGATGCGAGCCTGATTGCAGCCGGTGGGGATACCCAAGGCGTCTTGGACTTCTATCAGGTGCATGGCTATCCGGAATGGTCCGATGAGGCCAAAGACGGGCTCCTGAACATGTTCAAATATCCCAAAAGTCACTGGCAATTATCCAAGCCACTTATTGTGGGAGAACACTGGAATATAATCGGTTCTGGCAATGAAATGCTGAAGCCCTTTCATTATCAGCACTTGCATGACACAGGATATGCGGGAGTCTGGGGTTGGGGCTATTTCTATGTCCGCGAGAAAAAATCTGCCGATGGTAAAGTCGAACGCTTTATCGACAAGCACGAGAATCAGGATTATTTTCGGCAGACTCTGCAGGGCATGCCCGCACGCCTCAAATATTCTGTCCGTCCTTAATACTCAAGGCTGCTGAGTTTTGCAGCAGTCTTCCTCCTTCAACTCTACCGTGGCAAGAGAATTAAAAAATTCCTGAGCTGGGCAGCACTGGCCCGCTCAGTGTCCGGCCACTTGATAGCGCTCGCCGCCGGCGAATTGCGAATAGAAAGCCGAACTTTGCAGCAGCTGCTCATGAGTTCCACTGCCCACGATCTGGCCTTCGTCCAGGATAAGAATATGATCACATCAAAGAGTTTAAGCTGGCTGCATAAATCCCCAGCACAGGAGCATGCGGCAGTTAACTGTAGCGGCTTGTTATACTAGCTCAGCTGGCCCACGCTTTTCCGCTAACGGGCCCACGCTTGGCATTTATCTTTCTACCTCAACTTGGGCGCTTTAGCCGCCAATCACAGCCACCGTTCCAGATTTAATCAATTCTTTTCTTCCTGAAGGGTAGAAAGCTATCGCATCGACTCCAAGTC
>JBGSRE010000367.1:0-3188 GCA_041737755.1 Oligoflexus sp. | reverse complement strand
TCCATCTCTTCGGACACGGCTTCTTCTTCCTCTTTGCTCGAGTAAATCAGTTCATTGATATCGAGAAGACTAATCGAACCATTGTTGGCCAGCCCGCGTAGACGGGCCTTAATTTTCACTTCAGCCGTGCGATATGCATTTTCATCCATTGAAGATATATTACGAATATCTTCAATCCAACTCTGAGCTAACTCTTCAGGTGCTTTGCGCAGGAGTAGATCGCGAACATGTTCCTCGCAGCCCATCAAAAAGGCCATGAGATCCTCGCGTTCCATACCCAATATCAATTCCAGCAAGTGGCCATCCTTCAGGTAAGGCATCATTTCCACCGTCACGAGTTTCAGCTTCAAGCCACGCGCGGTATCCGGATTATTACGCTCCAAAGTCTGCATGAGTCGTCTTTGATCACGAAGATCCGATCGTTCCAAAAGATCGAGCAGAATATCACTGGAACGTACTTGCTCCGTATCAAATTCCGAGCGGGATTGAATTTTCTTTTGCAGCGCCTGGGCCACGTTGAACAGAAATTCACGAGGAATGGCTTCGGCCTGGGAAAGTTCTTCTAGCAAGCGAATCCGTGCATCCCCTTCATACATTTCAAAGACCGACGACCGCAATTTGCGATCCAATTGGGTCAGAACAATACTCTGGACTCGCGATTTTTCATCCGCGATCAAGGTATAGATCTGCTGGGGATCCAGGCGATTGAGGAAGCCGAAGCGATCGCTCGATTGGTTTGCTAGGAGGCGAATTTCGCTGGCAGTGACCATCGTTCTCAGTCGTTCTAAGAGATTCAATTCTACAGCCTGATCAAACTTGAAGTTGGAACGATGATAGAACTCACTGAGCTCATACAGATCGCGCTTTAAACTCGAATCATTGAGCAGTTCAAAAACGATGAGTTGACCAAAAATATGGACGTACTTGGCTGTTTCCGCGACGCCATCATCTTTCAAAATACGGGTAAAAGTTTCCCGGGCAACCCGTGGCTGCTCGATAAACTGCTGGACCAAATCCTGCTTCAGTTGAGCTATCCTCAAAGACTGCAAAGCCTTTTCGCTACTGGCTTGCTGGGATTGAACCCGCGCAACAGCGCTGCCATTGGCATCGAATCCATTGCCATCGAGATTCGAGTTGCCTGCCTCGTACTCTTGATCGGCAGCAGATGCCGCTCGACGCCGACCATTGGCTGATCCGCCTGAAGAAGCGAGCACCATTTCTTTGGCTGTTTTATTGGTCGCAGACACCTTAAGGAGAACAATCGAAAGGAGAGTGATGAGAAGAAGAAATCCGGCAGCATAGGCTGCGATCTCTTCGGTGCTCATCTTTTTGTTGGTGACCGACTCACTATTCACATCCTGACGGCTACTGCTTTCATTTTCTTTACTTTCACTATTCAATTTCGATGATTCTGAGAGCTTGGATTCCTGCGAAGATTTCTCCATAGACTCAGACGTTGTTGCCGATTCTCTTTGCGTCTCGCTCTCTTGCCGATGGGTTTCATTCCTTTCGGCCGTAGTTTTCTCTTCACTACTGCTACGGGATTCACTGGTCATAGTTTGAATGACTTCTTTGGTGCCTGCAAGATCACGGAACAAAGTCAGCATCTGCCTTAACTTTTCCAGGCCATAGGGATCCATTGATTCATCCTGGGCTTTTTTCTTCTTGGCCAAAGCTGTTTCCGGAAAACCAGTCAAGTCAGTTTGAAATTCAAGCGGATTAACAAATCGCGTCTGAGCCTTCATCAATCTTAGGATACGACTCTGCTCTTCCTCGGAAAGGCCTTCATCCATAGTCAGGAATACGCGCACTTCCTGAACACGCAATCCGCCTTCGGCCCGTCGCCCTATCACGACCTGATCGACTGGAAGTTGACTAAGTTGCTCGGTCGACACAGGCAGAGCACTGATATCAATACGTTCCAGCAAACATTGATCGGGACAATAGCGCTCGATAATCGAAGCGATCACCCGCCGGAGTCGGGCATCGAGTTGAGCTGTCAGATCTTCCGTCGGAGTGGGTGCTTGGCTGCCAATGGTCGGCAGATCGACTGGCTCCCATTGGATTCTCGTTTCAGGCGCCATGCTTTTAATCTTGTTTCGAATCAAAGACTCCAGCCGGTCGCGATCCAGAGGCAGGACTCGATTATCGATTTGAATGCTTGGGGTGATCGTTTGGACTTCAAGCTTGGCATTAACGGCCAGGGGAACCTGCGACTCAAAGCCGAGGTCGTCGCTATCAGGAATAGTCTCATGAACTTCAACTTTGACTTCGAGTAGCTGACAGTTTTGGCTGCAATAGCGATCGAGGACCGTCTGGGCCTTCTGTCCGGCTTCGCGGGCAATTTCAGCTTGCACCTGGCGAATGCGCTCACTAATCGGCTCGGCCGCATAACCAGGAGTTATGCTGAAGAGCAGCAAAGCGCTGAAGATGAATGTTGCCAACCAAGCCATGAACTTCTACTCCCACGACCGCAGGGGGTCGCAGAAGGTCGATCGGCAACAGGCATCCAGATATAATGGGAAAAAATTACCGCGTTGGAAAAACTCTCACAGGCGGGATTCAACATTCTCCGGCAAAGCTTTGGTGCTAGGCGAAGTTTTGATGATTTGAGCAATTTTTTCGCGAGAAAAATTAATGAACTGCAAAGGCTTCTGGTCAAATTCTTCGTGGAAGAGTTTCCACTGATTTTCTTCCGTGTGCTGCCAATAAAGAATTTTGCGTCCATAACTTCGGTAGCGATTGTCCCCATTAAAATCCTGATTCATCACCGCTACCGCATAGCGATCGTGGGTGAAGATCCGAATATTATTCATGCTAAGGGACATGTTTTTATAAGAGGCAAAAACTTTTTTCTTATATTCGTAGTAGTTTTTCTTGTCCTTAGCGCCGGCTTGAAAACTCTGATGATAAAGATTGATATACTTTTCGATATCTCGTTGGGCCCAGGCATCGATCCAATCCTGGGTAAGCTGTCTCACCAGAGCGACATTTTCAGGGCGATTCACCTGACTCGCATCACGAGCAATAACGACCACCGATTGATCAGGCACCAGCCATTGGGTCAAAGAATTGATATCCGCATTATAAAAGGCTACACATCCTTCCGTGACTTTGGCGGCTTCAATCCGATTATCCTGCTCCACACCATGAAGCCAGATGCCATAGCCGGTTTTACCAAGGTAACG
>JBGSRE010000365.1:0-5657 GCA_041737755.1 Oligoflexus sp. | reverse complement strand
GTCGCATTGAGTCCGAACTCAAGGCTTTGCGTTGATACGCGTATCATTGAGGTGAGCTTGAGTTATATTCCCCCGGAAAATCTGCAAGGCTCGGCTCTCATTGTGCAATATGTAATCGATTGCCGCGCCAAAGGACATTTTCTCCCCTATGACGAGCATCGCATCATCAGTAAATGGTTGATATCGGCGCAGGATGCTGAGATCTTGCTTTTGATTCTGGCGGATCTACTGCCTGATTTTTACGCCAAGGGCCAAAACCGCACGCACCCTCCCTCGCTCTCTAGGCTCGATAAAAAAATAACGCAGATCCTGAATACTCGGAAGCATAGAGAGCAATTTGCCGTGGAAACTTGATCGGCATCTGCTAAGCTGAAATCACCTACACTTTTCCGGGAGCTTCCCAGTATGGCGGCACAGCTGGTCAATCTCAACGATGACACTCTTAAAGCCTATTTGCAGGAAAAGAAAACCCCGCTTCTGGTCGCCTTCTGGGCACCCTGGTCGGGCCCCTGTTCCGTGTTGGAATCTGTGCTTAAAGAAATTGCTGCTGATTATCAAAAAATTCTCACGGTTTCCCGACTTAATGTTGATGAAAATGCCCACGCTCCTGCCGAATACGGCATCAAATCGATTCCGCATATCCTCATTTTCGAACAGGGAAAAGTAGTGGCCACTATCGCTGGCCCCCAGCCAAAAGCCAAAATCCTGGAAACAATTGAAAGACGCCTCTCGAGTTAATATCCACTTTGCGTTAAGATTTCGGCCATTGCAAAGTGGAAAGGATCCCTGCGTATGGCCAAAAAACCTGCCAAAATCAAGCGCGACCTCTCAAGCAAAGGCCTTCTCGAGCAAGAGTTGCAAGCCGAGCTGCTCCGGATCGTAGGGGTCGATGAAGTGGGTCGAGGCTGTCTGGCCGGACCGGTTTATGCTGCCTGCGTAGCTCTTGATTATGCAGCGTTGCAGCGCTTGGATTCGACCACCAAAAGTTTGGTTCGTGACTCAAAGACCTTGAGCTCAACACAAAGACAAAAAATTATCCCGACTTTGCATGGGATCTGCAAAGAATGGGCGGTTGGCGCAGCCACCGTGCGTGAGATCGAGGAATGGGGCATTGTACCGGCCACTTTCCGCGCGATGGCCCGTGCTTATCATGAACTCAAGATGGGCTATGATGTGATCCTGATCGATGGCAAGCAGAAAAATCCCTATCTGGAGCTTCGTCAAGAAGCAGTCATCGGCGGTGATGGTTTATGCTTTGCTATTGCGGCTGCCTCTATTCTGGCGAAAGAAGCCCGCGATGATTTCATGCGCGAGGCAGCAGTAAATTTTCCTGCCTATGATTTTTCTGAAAATGTCGGCTACGGCACAAAAAGTCACTTAAATGCATTGGAAGAACGTGGCATCACCCCTCTGCATCGGCGCAATTTCGCGCCTATTCAACGCTATGCGGAGCAGGGACATTACTTTAACCCAGCACCTTGAATTCGGTAGAAGAGCTGAAACTTTTGTTGCCGCTTGGTTCATTCAGCAAGGGTATGTTTTGGTGGAGAGTAATTTTCGACGAAAATCCACAGAACTGGATTTGATCTGTCGTAAAGGCGAAGCCTTGCTTTTCGTCGAAGTCAAATCCCGAAACGCTGTGATCGATGACTATCAGCAACTGATTCCACCCCGCAAGCTCCAGGCTCTTTGGCGAGGCATAGAAAAATTTCTCAGCGAACATGCTGAGTATCAAAATTTCACGATGCATTTAGGTTTGGCTTTAGTATCAGGATGGGAAAAGAACAGACCGACTATTAATTGGATGCGACTACCAACAAAAGAGTAAAAAGAGAAAAACCTCGGAAGAAAACTCCCAAGGTTCGACTTCTCAAAACTTTAAGCTGGGCCCGTGACGAATCAGGCTTCAGCCGCTTTTTTCGCAATGTAACGAGTACGGATACGGGCTGCTTTACCGGCCAGTCCACGCAGATAGTACAAACGGCTCCGGCGAACGATACCAGCAGCCACGACCTCTACTTTGGCAATCATTGGCGAGTATGCTGGGAAGATGCGCTCGACACCAACACTGTTGGCGCCAATTTTGCGCACTGTGAAGGAGGATTCTACGCCGCCACGCTTATAAGCAAGCACCACGCCTTCAAAAGGCTGGATACGGAATTTACCTGCTTCAGTACCTTCCTGGATTTTGTAGTGCACGCGAACCGTGTCACCCGGGCGGAAGGTTGGCAAACCGCTTTCTAGCGGGAATTTTTTCTTCTCGAAGTTACTGATGATAGAGTTTTTCATCGAATTTGACCTATTCCAGTTTGGAAGCCTTGTAAGTGCTACCCTGACTCGTCTTTCAGGAATGAGCTTTAGTACACGAGTCCAGGCATTCGGTCAAGACCTGGTTTCATTATTATAAGCCATTTAAGCGCACATTTCAGATCGCCAGACCTATCGTTGCCCGAATAATCTCATGCTTGGCATCCTGCATAGCATCGTAAAGTTCTTCTCGATCCGATGTAGAAATCCTCTGCCGCATGAGTGGCAGGATTCTGTCTTCAATCAAAACTACGTGCCGGTCCAACGCATCACGAAGATTCAGCAAGAGAGTCTGCCCTGGCTTTTTATCCATACCAAGTCCGTCTAGAAACTTTTTCAAGCTGATGAGATCGATTTCCAACCGCTGCAACGCAGTGTCCTGCTTGGGAGAAACCGCCGCAAGTTCAGGCAAGAGATACTCTAATTCCAGAGTGAGATGAGCTTTCAAATGACTGGCGACTTGCTGCCAACTTTGGCCGGCAACACCCGTCATAAAACTACTCATATCATTCTGACGTTCTTTGAGCTCGTTCTTGATGAGCTGCAATACATCCATGAACTTCTACCTCCCACAGCATGATACGGAAAAAACCCGGCCCGATAGCGCTAGCCGACTCGTTCCATACTGGTAACTACATGATGAAATGATGAGGGCTGGTATAGACCATCACACGCAGCGATACAAGCACGAGTGCAAGATACTCGTTTTGTGGAGCATCGCTTTCGATTCTTTTTATGCTTGCAGCATTGGCAGATAGTTGGTCAAAACCTCGTCAAAACCAGCTCGGATCGCGGCTTTTGTGTCTTCGTCTTGAGCGGGAAGATAAGCCAAAAGTCGGGCTCCTCTTTGGTGATAGGGACGGACGAAACCTTCCGTAAATAGATCTCTTCCGGCAAAGTAACGAGGGATGGCATAGGTTCGGTTCGGCTGAATTCCTCCTAACCAGGGAAGTTTTGAAAGGACTGTGAGGCCAGCCCTGTAGCATTCCGTCTCTCGAGCCAGACTTTTCGCATTGGGCAAGAGCTGCCTTAGGTAACGCTCGGCTTTGCTGCTCCAGCATAGAAAGCGTGCTTGTTCATTAAGCCATGACTCTGCTTTCTTGCGCTTCGCCCATTGCTGCAGACTCAGCAAAGTAGGGCCTGCCGATTCCGGTTTAATATCAAAGGTCCAGCTAAAGCCTGCATACATATCGATAAAGGCTTCAAAAGTGAGCAAGGAAGAGCCCTGTGGGCTGGTCAAAGAGAGCAGCTCTTTCAAGCTGGTCCGTTCGATGACGAGGGAACTGGAAAATGTTCGGATAAGCTCGGGATCGTGATGCAGCACGATATGTCCATCGGCGGTGGACCGAAGATCCGTTTCTAGATGCGTAAATCCAGCCGCAATGGCTGCATCAAAAGCTTGCTTGGTATTTTCCAGCGCCTGGGCGTGATAGCCTCGATGGCTTACCCAAACCACCTGTTTGTTTTGCATAGTACAGACTCCTTGCTCACTCTTCTCTCCACCGCCTCCCAGTCCTTACTCAATCAAATCCCCTGGCAATACGGCTCAAAATTCTCTAGGATTTAGGCTCGGAAAGGCTTTGTCAGATATTTGGATCACTGTCCTTTCCGGAACTTTCGCAAAATCAAGGCAACTTCTTCCAAGCGAGCCTAAGACACATATGGAAAAAGCAATTTACTTAAGCCCTAAAGCACTGTCTGAAGCACTTGAGATGCAAGCGCATACCGTCCGCTACCGAAATCTTCCATTGCGCCTTTATATCGAAGGCAAAGGTTGTGACGGCTTTTACTATGGCGTGAGTTTTGATCCACAAAGCCCTGACGACCTCGTCTTTCCCCAAGAAGGTGGTCTGCTTTTGATCATCGACCCCCCAGCGTTCGAATTCTGCCAGGGTTGCACCATTGAATGGATCGACGATGAAAGGGGCACGGGCTTCCTTGTCGAAAATCCACATCAATGGAAGTTTCGCGGAAAATTCTTCAAAAGAAAAGCCTGGATCGAAAAACTTGTTGGTCCTCAGTCGGGTGATTCCAGTGGCGAATTACAAAGCTGATAGCCACCTCCATATACATTGCGAATTTCCAACTGAGATCCATCCAGATGGCGCCTTAACCTGGATATGTGGCTGGCCATAGATCGAGGCGAAACCCGCACGTCTTTCCAGACGGCAAGCACCAAATCTTGATGACTCAGACAATGATTGGGGTTTTTCAAAAGATGGCGCAGAATCTGGCCTTCTTTTGGTGTCAGTCGCACCCATTCGCCATCCGGAAGGAGCCTCAGGCGATGACCCGCAGTGTCCAATACCAAATCATTCATCTGCACCACCGATATGGATCGCTGAGGAGCATCAAAGCGGAGGATGGCCTGAACTAAGAAAGGCAACTGGGGAAAATCACACTCTTCAATTATGGTGGCATCGCTAGCGGCAAGCGTAAAGCCTTCCACTGGACCAAGGTACATGCGAGGCACAGCCTCATAGCGCAGGCTCAGGAGGCTTTCAAGGTTGCTTAACTCATCGGCAAAATCCAGGCTCCGAACGATCAAAAGATCCGGCAATCGTCCCCGCAGAGGAGCTAGCCGCAGAAAATTCCGCAGCGAAGCAAAGGCTCGCACCGCAAAGTCACCTTGAAGCAAAGCAGGAGTGCTTGCCTCGGGAGGCCTGGGACGTTCCAAAATCCAAATGACCGCCATAGGTTTTCCTTATCTATAAACTGAGTCGACAGATGCTATAACGCGACGTAAAGTTTGCGGGTGCTTTGAGGATCAACAAATTTTCCCTGGAAGGATCGTGATAAAACGCTGCGTGAAAGGACGTTCCTTCCTTAAAAACACCGCGATAGCCTAAGGGAATGACCTCACTGGCTTCAATCCGATAGGCGGCAACTGTCAATTCATGATCCAACCATTGAGGTAACAGCAGATAGTCGGCCTTAGGATCCGCACTGAGTAAGGGACGTGCGACATGAACTTTAGAAATGGGCACGCTGAGCTGGATTTGTTTGGCAAAAGGTTCGGTTTTACTAAGCCGAAGAATTTCAATGCTGGCATTGGTCCAGAGGAGGGTATCGCCCTTTACAAAACTGAGCAGATTGGTGTTATTGCCCTCCTGAAAAACCCAACTTTCGATCGGCGCCCTTTCACCCCTATCGAGGCTGCGCTGTTCTTTACCATTACGCCAGCGAGTGATGATAAAACTGGGTTCTTTGACTTTGTCGGATGTGCCTCGATCCAACCAGACGATTTGCGCATTATTCTGAGCGTCGGTGAAAAGTTGGGCCTGACCTATGACACCAGTAGCTGGTTCGCCACGAGGTTTGGCACCGCCTTTGCCATCGAGCTGGACTTC
>JBGSRE010000283.1:0-3714 GCA_041737755.1 Oligoflexus sp. | reverse complement strand
GCGCGTCCCACGGACGCGACCATAACGCTGCAAAGAATATTCTCCGTGTAGGACGTTACACGCTGAGCCTTGGGCAAAGTGCCTAAAGCAAGGGAAGCTCCCTCTATAGCGGTACTCCGTTTAGAGGGAGAGGATGTCACTAAATTCACTGCCAATGCACCATAAAATGGCCTGTCCTTGCGGGCCAATTCGCTGGCTTTGCTTTGAAAATCCTGCTATCGGATAGCCATCTTCGGATGAATCAGGGGTTTTCTATGTCACTAGTGAGTAGCCACTTGCACGAGTCCTCCAAATCAGGCGCAACAAACGGGAATTTCAGTGATTTTCCAATCCCTGAAATCCTGGCACCGGCTGGTGGGCGGGCGCAGTTTTTTGCAGCACTCAACGCCGGAGCCGATGCGGTTTACCTCGGTATGAAGGAGTTCAACGCCCGAGGTCGCGCGGAAAACTTCACTTTGGAGGACCTTCGCAGCCTCGTCCCCTTAGCCAGAAGCCGGGGAATGAAGGTTCTCGTGACTCTGAACATCATTCTTAAAGAAGTAGAACTACCTCGACTGATTGCCGATCTGAGTGAACTGCAGTGGATCGGTGTGGAAGCCGTCATCGTCCAGGATATCGGGGTCGCTCGCTTGATTCGCCGAGAATTTCCCAATCTGCGCTTGCATGCCTCGACCCAAATGGCTGTCCATAACCTCAGCGGAGTTTTAGCGGCTGCTAAGCTCGGCTTTCGTCGTGTGGTGATGGCTCGGGAACTTACCGCGCAAGAGCTGCGGAAGATTCGTCGGGATTTGCCTAAAGACCTCGTAGAGATTGAAGCCTTCTGTCACGGCAGTCTCTGTTACAGCTACAGTGGACTTTGCTTTTTCTCAGGAGCAGAGGACGCCCGCAGTGGCAATCGTGGAGAATGTGCCTATACCTGTCGAAAGCCATATAAAATATTAAGCGAACCAGGTCATGGGTTTCTCTTCAGCATGAAGGATTTAAATACCAGCGAGGATCTCGACAAACTCGTGACCGCTGGCATCGATACCCTAAAAATCGAAGGGCGCAAAAAAGATGCGCAGTATGTCGCCACCAGTGTGGGACTCTACCGAGATAAGCTCAATCAACTCTTTGGTCGGGATACTTCCCCACGTCCTCTTCAGCATGAAGTGCGCGATTGGCAAAAGGATATGGCCTTTAGTTTTCACCGTGACATGACCAGCCTCTTTGTAAAGGGTCGCTATCACGAAAACGTGATCGATCTGGGCAATCCCACTCACAAAGGACTTTTTATTGGCACAGTCGCTCGCATCGAGGGTCGCTCTATCGAATTCGTCAGCCTGGAAGCTCTGGAGCGTTTTGACGGACTGCGGATCGACCCTGCGGAAAAAGCTTTTCATGCCAAACCTCAGCATGGGGATCAAGTCAAAGCCAATATCAAGACGGCTCGACGCAAGTATGCGAATGATGATTGTCAGTTTTCACTCAGAGATTTTTCGATCCTTCAGCAAAGAGCTGCCAATGCAGCGGCCGGGGATCGCATTCGAGCCGAGATTCCCGATGACGTGCGGCTGCCCGTGCTTGGCGATTCAATTTATAAGATTCGGTCGAACGAACTGAAACGTCACACGGAAACCTTGAGCCAGCCGCCTGAAGATGCTCGATTACGAGCTTTGCATCAGATCGATTTCAAAATTCACTGCAGTGAGGAGGGGGGCGAAGTTCATATCACGATCGACGCTCTCCTGGGTCAAAAAAATCTTCTGCAGCTGATCCATCGAGCACCCATGCAGAAGCCCAATCAACAGTCCCGATTGAAGACCGATCTGCAGGACATCTTCAGCATCCTCGGCGATTGTGAAGTCCAGGCTGCTTCAATGGATCTGACGGGTGATTTCGATTGGTTTATTCCTAAGAGTCAATTGAAGCTGCTGAAGAAGCAGGTTTCAGATCAGCTGGCCGAGATCATACCGCAATGGACTCAGCAGTCCCATGATCAAGCCGTGGCCAGCCTCAGCTGCCATCGGCAAAGACTAGCCCCAATTACGAGGCCTCGATTCCAAATCAAAATAGACCGCCTCGAGTATCTGGATGCTCTGGTTGAATTTTGTGAAGCTCAGCCAGATTTTGCCTTGGATGAAGTGATCTTTGAGCCTAAAAGAGCCTTTCTCGGCAAAATGTCTGCTGATGAAGCCTTGCAACGATTGAACGGCTTCCAAAAAACCTATGGAGCCCGCATCCGCCTGGCTCTGCCCACAGTGATACGGGCGTGGGATGAACCTCAGCTTCGGCCCTGGTTGCGATCATTCTTGCAAGCAGGACAGGCGGTCTTTGAGGTCGGTAATCTCGGTGCGCTGGAACTCCTCCAAGAAGCCGGGTGCATCCTGTCCGAGTCTGACCTGAGTTCGGATTTCACGCTCTATGCTTTGAACAGCGAAGCGATTATGAGTCTCGCTGAGCAGAACATTAAGCAGGTGGCTCTGTCTGTTGAAGATGACCTGCCTAGCATGCGATCTAAATTGCGTCAGTGGCCCGAGGCTACGGTGCCGGTGGTTATCATTTATAAAGACACACCCCTGTTTATTGCCGAAGCCTGTTCTCTTACAGCATTGCATCACGGCTGCCCTACAGCCGCTGTATGTGGTTACCGGACTCTTGAAATTGAAAATGAAGAGGGTGAGCGGTTTTTTGTCGCTCACGAAAGCTGCAAGTCCATTGTCTACGGCAAACAGGCTTTCGCTCTTTCCGAGCATCGCCAGCGTCTTATGGAGCTTGGAGTGGAACGTTTCCGCATCGATCTGCTGACCCGTGAGTACGACCAGCAAAGTATTGTAGCCTTGCTCAAGGGTATTCAAGCAGGCATCAAACTGCCAGACACCCATCAAGCCAACTTTGAAAGAGAATTGCTCTAATTCTCGTGCGCAATTTTTCTTCATGTGGAAAAATCTCCATAAGCGCGGCTTGCTGGACGCAGAGGATGAAAGCGAAATCCCTGAAGATTTGATGAGCATTGAGGCGGCCAGCCGCGCCTCGGTAGCGCAAAAGATCGCCTTTGGTGAACGCCGTGGCCAGCGGGTAAGGCGAGTCGGCTTTCGCCGGGAGGGGGATGCTCTTGAATTCAAGGGCCCCCAGTGCATAGCCGTGGCTGGTTTCAGTCTGCATGCGGCGCGCCGTGTGGGGAGTGAAGAAAGACGGAATTTGAGTCAGTTGATCAACTATATGGCCCGACCCCCTATTGCCGAGGATCGCCTGGAGAGAACTGCGAGTGGCGATATCCTTTATAAACTTAAGGAGGCTTGGAATGATGGCACTATTGGTATTCAATTAAGCCCGTCAGAGTTGATCGAAAAACTTATCGCTTTGATACCTCCGCGGTCATCTCCGTTAGTCCGCTACGGTGGGGTGTTTGCCCCTAACTTCAAACGCCGTGATGAAATCATCCTGGCTCCGGGCAGGCGCAAACGCAAGGTCTCACTGAGGCCGGAGGGCACTGAAAAGTCCCCAAAAAGAAAAGTCACATCCGGCAGCTGGGCACGCCTCTTGAAACGGGTCTTCGCCATCGATGTTTCACGATGTCCCCGCTGCAAGAGTGATCTGGAAATTATTGCAGCGGTATTGGATCCCATCCAGATCGCGCGTTATCTCAAACATACAGGCATGCCTGCTGCTCCGCCTGCCCGGGCCGGGGTCAAAATGCGAGTCGCGAATGATGAATGGTACTGAGCTGGGAGG
>JBGSRE010000252.1:0-4795 GCA_041737755.1 Oligoflexus sp. | reverse complement strand
GAACAACAAGGTCAAAGACGAGCGATGACAGTCGCAAGCAGTCCTCAGTATAAAGCCGAATGTGCGAGCTGTCATATGCTCTATCCGCCTGGACTTTTGCCGGCTCGATCCTGGCAAGCGATCATGCTTGGTCTGAAGAATCACTTTGGAGACAATGCAAGTCTGGATGAAAAGACTACTGCGGAATTGACCCAGTTTCTCGTAAAGAATTCGGCAGATCAATCGTCCCAGCGTCGCTCGCAGAAGATCGCGCAATCGATCCAGGATGTTCCTCTTCGCTTCACTGAGACCGCATATTTTAAGCGCAAGCATCATGAGATTGGGACTCAGGTTTGGCAGAGAAAAGCAGTGGCGAGTCGTGCCAACTGTGTGGCTTGCCATGGCCGAGCTGAGGCGGGTATCTTTGAGGAGGACGAAGTGCGGATTCCACGCTAGTACCTTCTACATCCTGTGGAAGATGGAGTTGCCATGCGCATACTGCTGCTTGAAGATGATCTGGGCTTAGGTGACGGCATTCAAGCTGGGCTTACTCAGGCGGGGTTTGGAGTGGATTGGGCCAAGACCTGTGAAGAGGGACGCCTTGCCGTTGAAACAGGTTTTTATGCGGGAATGGTTCTTGACATAGGTCTACCCGACGGATCAGGCTTGGATCTTTTGCAGGAGCTGAGGCGTACGGAGAATCCTCTCCCTGTCCTCATTTTGACTGCCCGAGACACCCTCGCGGATCGGATCAAAGGCCTTAATCTCGGAGCGGATGACTACCTGGTGAAGCCCTTTGATCTGGATGAGTTGACCGCCCGTCTGCGAGCTTTGCTCCGGCGCTCCCATCAAAGAGCGGCTCCCGTGCTGTCCTATCTGGGTATTGAACTCGATGCGGCAGCTCGAACCGTAAGTCTTAACGGGCAGCCGGTGGATCTGCCCTTGCGCGAATTTACCTTGCTCGAAGAATTGCTTGAAAACCAGGGTCGCGTATTAACCCGTGATCGCTTGGAACAATCGCTCTATGGCTGGAATGCTGAGGTGGAAAGCAATGCGATTGAAGTGCATATTCATCATCTCCGCAAAAAACTGGGAGCCGAGCTTATTAAAACCATTCGTGGCGTAGGCTACATGATACGCAAAATTTGAGGAGATTCCCCATGGTGTCAATCAGGGTTTTGCTGCTTGGAACCATTATGGCGAGCACCTGTGTTGCCTGGGGTATTGCCGCCTACTTCAGTTTTAACGATACTCGAAAGGAAATTGATGGCCTGTTCGATGCTCATCTCGCGGAGTCCGCACGAGCGATTCTTGAACAGGCCGGGCACGAACGATACGAGCGGCATGATCGAAAGCGGGGAAGAGATGATGAAGACGAGGATGATGATGAAGATGAGGAGCATGGCCATCGGAATCCTCCCGCATGGAAGGGCCGTGGTCAATTGTTTGAAAAGCGACTTTATTTTCAGCTTTGGGATCGTGACAATAAACTCCTTATCAATTCAAGACGTCATGGGCCAGCACAGCCACTGATTGCAGATCAAGCCGAAGGATTTTTTACGGGGCATTTGCAAGGTGAAGAACTGCGGGGTGTTTGCCGCTTGGAATAAAAAGCGAACATTTTATGTGCAGGTTGCTGAATCGGTAAAGACTAGGTCTGCCCTAGCTCAAGCGTCTGTTAAAAGGGTCCTATCGCCCATACTGCTCATGATTGTTCCGCTTCTGCTGCTGATTGCCATTGCTGTTGAATATGCAATGAGAACAATAAAACGTCTTTCATCGGAATTGCAAAAGAGAAGGGCTGACGACCTAGCCCCTCTTGAAAGCAAAGGCATACCGAAAGAGTTGAGACCTATGGTGGTAGCTCTGAATGATCTATTCTCAAGGCTGTCGAGAGTCTTGGAGAATGAAAGACGATTTACTGCTGATGCCGCACACGAACTACGAACGCCTTTAGCTGCCATCAAAGTTCAAGCCCAGGTGGCTCTGCGCAGTGCAGGACAGGATGATGTTCGCAATCGGGCTTTGGATGGCATCGACAAGGGAATCGATCGAGCAAGTCACTTAGTCGAACAGCTCTTGACCTTGGCGCGACTCGATCCTGAAACTGGATTAAAGGGCGAGCTTCTTCGTCTGCGTCCCTTGCTTGTCAACATGGTCGGCATGCTGGCCCCGGCGGCTGTTGCCAAGGATTTGGAAGTGGCTGTCTTGCCCGGGCCTGATCCGGAAATTCACGGCAATCGAGCAATGTTGGAGATTCTGCTGCGAAATCTTGTTGATAACGCGATCCGCTATACACCGAGCCAGGGATTTGTACAGGTGTCCTTGAGTGAACAGGACGGCTGCTGTCAGTTGCTGGTTGAGGACAACGGACCGGGTTTAACGGATGAACAAAAGAAATTAGTGATGGGACGATTCTCCCGTATCAGTCGGCCAGGTGGTGATGGCAGTGGGCTGGGACTTTCCATAGTGGAACGGATTGCCACTTTGCACAAAGCCAGATTGATTTTGGAAACAGCCGGCTCTGGTGGTGGGCTGCGCGTGCGTTTGCTGTTTCCATCAGTCGCATAGCACTCAAAGGGAGCATGGCGGTTCGCTATTACAGTGGCATATTCATGAAGCCATGCAAGATGCAAAAAAGAAGCCGCAAGCTTCCTAGGACGACCAGGTTCTATGCGACGCGAATCTCCGCTTCGAAAACAGTGAAGGAAAGAGAGGGGTCTGAATATGCCCATCCTGTGATTTTAAAAGCCAGCTGAAAGTTTATGATATGGTATCGAGGTATCTGCGGAAGCTTACGTTGCACGATCGACCGCAGCTATAGCCATTACTAAAATGAAACTGGGAAAGAATGTTCTCTGGGCTTGTGTGGTTCAATTGACTCCAGAGAATGGCTCATAGGCCGTTAATCATCCTTATGGCTTTCATGCCGTTTCCACGCTGAAGCGCCGGCAAGAATACTATCAATGTCCCTTTTGTTTCGCTCGTCCATTCTTTCGATTACTTTGAGCAATCATAAAGTTGATCTGAGGCTTATCTGTTCGAGCCTCTATCCATGCAAGTATTTTTTCGCGGGTGGCGAGGGGGAGCTCTTTCTCGGTTTCTAATATAATGGTCAATTTTGAGTCGGATGATGCATGATTTAAAGGCTCGGAAGCATCGGTTTCCTGACCATAGAGGATCCCTTGGCCGACAAAAGACTTGCTTGCTTCCGGAAAGAGGATTTTCATTTCATTTAAAATCTGAGCATGCAGTTCCGATTGTTTTGCATAATGCGATAACTCGGTCTCGAGTTTGCGCGTCTTTTGCTCATTAGTGCTAAATTTTTCTTCATAGAGACTATAGAAGCTCTCCAGAGTTTCGCTCTTGTCTTCTTTTTCGATATTTCCTGGTTGCGGCTCGCGAAATTGAGATATCACACGGAAACCTTGTAGGCCGCCATTTTCTAGATATTTTTGCAGTTCACTATCACCGATTGCGGGGCTTCGAGGAGATTCACCATAGATCCGAATTACCTTCTTTTTCCAGTCTATTTGTCTTTTTAATATCACAAGGTCTTGAGTTAACTCTAGGCCATCAAAAAAGCGAGCTAACTTCTTTTCTGAACCGATGCGTTCCACTGTTTGATAGGCGATAAAAATACTTGGCATCGTCATGACGATCATCAAAGCATAAAGCATCCACTGCATGAGGGGACGTACTTGCTGCCTGGTGACCATTTGCGGCAGGGTGACCAGTTTTCGCCAGAATAAAGCATTCGAAGCTGTAATAAAAAACACGTTGATGGCAAAGAGATAAAGTGCTCCGAAAGCCATTTCGGGTGATTTGTGAGCAATTCCGAATCCCACTGTGCAGAGCGGTGGCATCAAGGCTGTCGCTATTGCTACGCCTGGTATCACACTGCTTTTTGTTTGGCGCGTCGAACCAATGACCCCTGCCAAACCGCCAAAAATCGCCACAGCAACGTCCCAAATCATGGGTGTGGTGCGAGATAGCAATTCTGACTGTGCATCCCCGAGTGGAGTGAGCAAGAAATAAAAAACTGAAACCATAAGACTGACGGCGACAAATACCGCAAGGGTCTTAAGCGCTTCCTTGAACATAACGAGATCAAACAAAGCCAATCCAAGTCCCATTGTTTGTAAGGGAGCCATAAGGGGCGAAATGAGCATGGCGCCGATAACAACTGCTGTTGCATTAAGATTGAGTCCTACACAAGCAATGATGATGGCGCAGGCTAGTATCCATAAGTTGGATCCATGCACCTGAGAAGCCTGAATCATCTCACTGCGGATCTGTTGAAAATCTGCCTGATCTTCGCTTAAGTCGAACATTTTAAGCCATTTTGCAAACATTCAACGAAGTTCCTTTTACTTTGTTTGAGAGCGTACTCTTTTGCAGCCAGACCTTGGTCATGAAAGAATAGCGGGCCATGAGCTAGATAATTTCATATCATATCACATGCTGAGGTCTCTGTAATGTTTTGCCAGATATCCAAGGCAAATGCCGTTCCGTCTGAGAAAAGACTAAGACTTCTTCAAGATCGGCCAAGACCCTGACTATGAAGACGCGGTGAACAATGCGGCCATCCTGAGCAAAGTGGCGAGCAAACAGCAAAAAATATTCGAAGCTTTCTTGACCACCAAACCCGTTGGAATGGGCACGGGCTTGGGTTTAAGCATGGCACTCGGAGTCTTGGAATCGTGTCGAGGGCGTCTCTATTTAGTCTCTGGCGCCTAAAGCGCCAGAGACTATCCTGAGGAGTGAAACGACGAAGGATCTCGCCGATAAGTACCTGATTCCACGAGATCCTTCG
>JBGSRE010000212.1:0-1838 GCA_041737755.1 Oligoflexus sp. | reverse complement strand
ATAGGCGGTGCCGCCTGGCTTGTGTGCTGCAAGGTAATTGGCCGTGGCTACAGCACTGGTAAATACATGGTCCTGCGTCACCTGAAAACCCATGCGCTGCAAACGAGTCGCGATGTCCATAGGCGTGCGCTGACTGTTGTTGGTCAGAAACACAAAGGGCACGTTCAGTTGATGCAAACGATTGATAAATTCAACAGCTCCCGGAATAATCTGGGTACCTCGGTAGACAACACCATCCATATCGATCAGAAAACCCATTTTCATTAGCATCGCTCCTCATAGGTAGCTCGTCAGTCCCTTCGATTGTTGCCCCAGCAGGACTATGAATTCAAGGGCTTTTCCCGATTCAAAGAAAATCATTGCCCTTCGAGCTTGAAAATTGCCCTACCTAGCTGTGGTTTGTGAACCGAGCCCTTTGCTACTGGCCGACTCTTTAACCTACCGTTTCAACCGGGAAATCCGCTTGGCAATTGACTTTTCCTCGGTCTTTTCTGTATCTTAGCGCGATTTTATTGCCTTAGGATGCCCATGCAAAAGTCACATTTTCTCAATTATTCTCGACTTGAGTTTCGCCAGCTTTTTAAAGAGTGGGGACTGCCCTCCTTTCGCTCGGACCAAGTTTCCCATTGGATTTACAAAGCTGGCATCCGTGACCCAGAGCAGATGAGCAATCTGAGTAAAGATTTGCGGCAGAAGCTTTTCTCTGAACTCGATTGGCATATGCCCGAAGTTATCAGCAAAATGGATTCCGTTGACGGATCGACCAAGCTTTTGCTGAAAAGTCATAAGGGCCACACGATTGAATCGGTTATCTTGCGCTATGAAAACCGCACCAGTCTCTGCGTTTCTAGTCAGGTTGGCTGTAAATTGGCCTGCGATTTTTGCCAAACAGGTAAGCTTGGATTCGTTCGTCATCTGGAACGCAGCGAAATTCTGAGTCAACTCTATCTCGCCAATGAAATCATCAAGGCTGAAGGCCTAAGAGTTTCGCATGTGGTCTTTATGGGCATGGGCGAGCCTTTGGATAACTATGAAAATACGGTGAGTGCTGCGAATGTAATGATGGCCGAGGATGGATTTTTTCTCTCCGCACGTCATGTAACACTTTCCACATCCGGACTCGCACCTGAAATCGAACGCCTGGCTGTGGATACTCGGGCCTCGCTCGCGCTGTCGCTGCATGCCTCGCGCGACGATCTACGAACTTCGCTGATGCCAATCAATCGCCGTTATAAATTGGATAGACTCAAAGAGGCCCTGCTATTCTATCAAAAGACCACAGGTCGCAAAATCACCATCGAGTACATTCTGATCAAAGACAATAACTGTGGAATGAAAGAAGCCAAAGAGTTGGTGAAGTTCCTTCATGGCCTTCGCACCAAGGTAAACTTGATTCCCTTCAATGCCCATCCAGGACTACCTTACGACCGACCAGCCGATGAAGATATTCGCAACTTTCAGAAATATCTGGCAGATCGTTCGATTCCAGCACCAGTCCGATATTCCAAGGGATTGGATGTTTCTGGAGCCTGTGGACAGTTGGCTGCTAAGCATGCAGAATCTATTCACGCGATACCGGAACGCAAGCGTCTGGTGATCAAAGATATCGAGGAAATGCAGGTCGGTCTTTCCACTTAATCAAAAAAACGGCCGCCCGGGAGAGCTGCCGTTCTCATGTTGCGTTTAAGATGACGATCAGCAATGAGTGTGAGATTGCTCATGATCACCTAAGACGACCGGCTGCAAGGATTTGAAGTAGCAATCACAGCAGGTCGGTAGATACTTTTCTTCAGTCCCCAATTCAATAGTTGGCCCATCCAAACAAGGGCGCCCCCCCA
>JBGSRE010000190.1:0-3454 GCA_041737755.1 Oligoflexus sp. | reverse complement strand
AATTGATGAGAACTTAAGGGGCCAAAGGCATCATGGATCGAGATTTCTAGGGATCCAGAAAAGTTTTCCCAATCAATGTGAAGATCGCTGCTTAAGCGAGGACTATCGACTGTAATAGAACCCCCTTGAGAACTGTCCCAGAGATCGATGCATTCGTTGGCCAGGATATCGCGACGGCCATACTGGTCGCTCAGCGTAAGGGCTACATAATGATCGACGGGGGTGTTGGGGCTATGATAGATTTCGACCCCACAGGCAAATAGCAGGGGGATGAGGGCCAAGGGACTGAAACGGGTGAGGGACTCGAAGTTCATGGTGTTCTCCTTTCGTGCGTATGCACTCGACGAGGCAGTCTGCAAGCCGCATTCCGGACTTGATTTTGGAAGATGTGGTCATAGTGACTGGTAAAGGTCCGACAGGACTTGGATATTAAACAGTTTTTTTGGCATGGCGAACTTTAGTTTAAGACGGTCCCTGGCTACAGCTGTGCTGCCTCAGACACAGCAGTTTCGCAGGAGTTCGCTCCGCAGCGCCCCTTTCGCGGCGAGAATTGATTTGAAAAAGTGGATAGGAGTCGGCGATGGATCACAGCACAATGGCACCGGAAACTCTCTGCAATCATCTCGAAACAAGGCTGCTAGCCGCTGATAACTATGCGTTGACCACGCCGATCTACCAAAGCGTGAAGTTTGCAGTCGAAGATTTTGAAGAATTGAAACGCATTTTTCGTAATGAACGAACGGGATATTTTTATTCTCGCCACGGCAATCCTACCGTCGCCCAATTAGAAAATCTTTTGGCCGAACTGCAGGGACAAGAAACCGGCTTCGCAACTGCGACAGGGATTGCCGCCATTGCGGGAACCCTGATTAGTCTCCTTAAGGCTGGTGATCGGCTGGTTTACTTCATAGAATCCTACCGACCGACGCGGGTCTTTGCGGAGAAAATTCTGCGCAAAATGGGTGTGCATGTGACTCGACTCTCGATTGAGGACCATGATGGAATTAGGCAGGCCTTGGCGCTACCCGATACCAAAGCGGTGATCTTCGAAAGCATGACCAATCCCCAGGTAAGAGCCCCCGACATTGATTTTATTGTCGGTGAGGCCAAGAAGAGTGGAGTGCTGACTGTTCTCGATCACACCTTCGCTGGCTTTCAAAAACTAAAAATGAATGACTGTGATGTGGTCATCCATAGTTTAACGAAATATGCCAGTGGTCATGGCGATGTCATGGGTGGCATCATCCTCACAAGTCATAAATTGCGTAAAGAATTTGAAGAGAACATGGTCCTTTTGGGGGCCACGCTGGATCCTCATGCAGCTTTTCTTATTTTGCGTGGCATGAAGACCTTTCACATTCGCCGTCGTGCGCAGTGTGAAAATGCTCTGGTCATTGCCCAATGGTTGGAACAGCATCCGAAGGTGGATAAGGTCAGCTATCCAGGTTTGCCGAGTCATCCGCAGCATGCCTATTTCAAAGAATCCTACCAAGACTTCGGCAGTATGCTGCTGGTCAGTTTGAAAAATAAAGACTTTCCCATCGAAGACATTGTCGCCCGAGGGCAGCTCTTTAAATTGGCTGCTAGTTTGGGCTCCACAGAATCTTTGATCACCCCCGCGCAGTTTTTCTTCGCCGGCGACTTAAGCGAAGAGGAGCGTAAGAGTGCTGGCATCGACCCGACTTCCGTTCGACTGTCGATTGGTATTGAACATTCTGCCGATCTCATCACTGATCTGCAGCAGCTGTTAGATCGCGTGAATTAAAAGGGCACTCGGCGCATGGCCAAAATTCTGCAATACGCTTGGGGAATCCGGGTGTTTTTTGCCCTGGTGGCTTTGTTTTTGCCACTGGGTCATCCGCATATCTGGAGGCAGATCGATACGCTCGGTGTCAGCCTCAGGTATTGGTTGCGCTGGACGGTGGAAACGGACAGTCATTGGCTGCTTTTGCCGGCCGTCTTGCACAGCGGCGAAGGCTCTGGAATTATGGCCATGGAATGGCCATTGCTGAATCTCTTGGCAGCTCCATTCTTTGCTTTTGGCCCAGCCTTGGGCACCATCTTTGCTCGAGCTTTGGTGTTCGCTCTCAATCTCCTTTTGGTCCTGTGGAATATAAAAATTTGGCGTCATCAGAAGCCTTTAGGCATCGATGCCAGCAGCAGCTGGCGGTGGATGCCTCTGATTGGTTTGGGTCTGGTCTTTTTTCCAAAATTTATACCCGATGCGATTGCCATGCTCTTGGTTTTGGCGGCATCGGGATATTTCTACCAAAAGACGAGGCCGGTCCTTGCCACTCTGCTCCTCTCGATCGGCCTTTTGATGAAGCCTACGGCAGTCATTACCCTGGCTGTGCTTTGGCTTGCCCCACAGCCTCTTCTTCTGCTCGCCTCGGCGGCTGGTCCTTTGCTGGTCGGTTTTTCTCTGACGGGATTCTATTACTTCAAAGGCACCCAGTGGATTCAATCCCTAGCTGGGGGTGAATCGCTTTATCGACTCGATCCGCAAGATCCCAAGACCGCTCTGCTTGAGTTCTTTTCTTCTGGTTCCATGCTTTGGGAACTTGTTCTGCAAGGCTTAGCCTTTTATGGAGCGTTGCCCTTGCTCCTTAGCCTGATGCTTTTGCGTGTGACAAGGCCCTTAGGACGACTTTGGCTTTGGCTCTTTCTGCAAGTGACTTGCATTGCGATATTGGATGGCGAGCATAGTTTTCGGCACCAATATTATTTCCTTGGAACTCTGCCATTGATCTGTCTTCTCCTGCAAGCTGCCTGGGAAGATTTGCCTCGTCAGGGTATGCTGCGCTGGAGTCGCAGTTTGCTCCTTTTGCTGATGGTCAGCAGTGCGGGGACCTACCTTGCCTATGAGTGGCGGCCTCTTTATATCAAAGCTCCGGCCGAGCGATTTTTGAGCTTTGACGAATGCGCTCGACTGAAAGCCCAACTGCCTGACTGGCCCTGGCAAAAGGCTGAAGTGTTCCGCACTCAGCCTCGACCCTATCCACTGGTTGGATTATGTTTCGGTGAGCGGGTCGGTTCGGAGCGTTCCCCTTGGGGCCTCTTTGTTGATAGTGATCCCTTGCCTGCTGACTGCCAGGTTGTCGCAAAATCTGGCCATCTTGTCGGTGCTCGCTGCAGGATCCATGCTCTTTAGGCGGCTTCTTTGTCTCCACTTCGGAAAACTTGCCGTTCCTCCCCATTAAATCTCATATAAAATCAATGTCATGAAAAATATGCTAGGTTAACGATGCAATAAATTGGCGAAGATTCCGTTCTCTATGTCGAACCCAAAAGGAGGTCGTCATGGCTCTCGATGGAGGCTTCAACGAAGCTTTAGTGTTGGAACGATTGGTCGTCCTGCGAAAAAAGACGGGTTTGACCCAAAAGATGGTGGAAAGCCGTCTGAACTGGCGTCAGGGAAGCCTTTATGACTATGAAAAAGCTCGATTGAAAATAA
>JBGSRE010000179.1:0-4039 GCA_041737755.1 Oligoflexus sp. | reverse complement strand
GGAGTACGAATTTGCCAGCGATGACCGGAAAAGGATCGAGAAAGCTCATGCGGTTCAGCACTTTGTATTTGAGGATGCCAGCTACATCCCACTCTTTGAAGTCCCCTACTACCGTCTGGCCTATTGGAGCTGGATCCAATTTCCAGAGGTTTCGGGCACGAAAAGTTCTGACGGTCTATCTTACTTCGATTCCGCGATCGGAGGACTCTTCTGGATCGATGGTGAACGACAGAAAGCCATCCTGGATTCCCGTAAACGAAGTGAGAGAATTACCCCAAGAACCTGGGTCGACGAATCCTTTCGATTGAAAAAAGCTGGGAAATAATCGGCAAGTAAAAGGCGAAGGGCTTCCCAGCAGGGGGAAGCCTTAGATTTGGCAAGGGGTCGAGAGCCAGCAATTAAGCGACAAACTTCTCAAGAACTTTATCGACTGTCTTTAGCAAACGCTCTGGATCAAAGGGCTTCACAACCCAGACCACGACTCCAGCTTCTTTGCCAGACTGCTTCAATTCCTTGGAAGATTCCGTGGTCAGCATGCCGACGGGAACTTCTTTGTAGCGTTCAATCTGCTTGATCTTGGTAATCATGGTGATCCCGTCAAGACCAGGCATGTTGTAGTCGCTGATAATCAGCTGCACGCCCTGATTTTCTTCCGCCTTTTTCAATCCGTCGGCTCCATCATGAGCTTCAACCACTAAGTGGCCGCCCTTTTCAAGAACTTCCTTGAGCTCCAGGCGGAGCGTCTCTGAGTCATCAGCAATAAGAATCTTGGCCATGAATAAACTCCCTTACCTTGCTAAACTTAAGTCAGAGGCACTTCGAAAGAGAATTTTGTTCCCTTTTGGTCCTCAGAATCGATTTCCAACTTCTTTGCACCCAAACTTCGAACGGCTTCATTCACCGAGTCCAAACCAATGCCACGACCACTGATATGGGTCGCAACGTCTCGACTGCTAAAACCTGGCCTCATCAACAGATCAAAGACCTGATCTTGGCTCATACTCGTTGCATCGACAGGATCCAGTATTTCACGCTTAATGGCAGCCCGAATCACTTTATCACGGTCAATGCCAGCGCCATCATCGGTGACTTCCACATGGACTCGGTTGCCTTGAGTGACAGCCTTAATCCGGATGCGGCCACGCGGACCTTTGCCGGCCTTTTTTCGGTCTTCGACACCCTCGATCCCATGATCGATGGCGTTATTGATGAGATGTAGGAAAATTTCTGTAAACGTCAACATCTCGTTTTGAATGACTTGAACTCCAGCCCAATCGAACTCCAAATCCACTTCCTTGCCGAGAGCTTGGCAGGTGGCTTCCTTTTGGTGAATAAGCTTGGGTTCCAGACTGGAAAGGTCCTTGGTCTTGGCAAAGTTGCCGCCACCCAATCGTTCCAGAATTTTATCCGCTTGCCTTTTGCCGGAATCATCCAGTTTGCGACGCAGATCACTCAATTCATGAACGGCGATGCTAAAATCTTCCTGGCTGAGATGCAAACCATGCTGCTTGCCACTTAAAGCAAAACACAGCGACTTCATATCAACCCATTCCTGACGGATACCAGTGAAGGCCTCGAGAAGCCACGCAGAATCAACCGGCTTTTTCTCTTTCATGTGTTCCATCAAGGTATCTTCCATTTGATGAACATCATGCTCTAAGTCAGAGAAACGAGCTGTTCGGGCAATCCCTTTGATAGCATGAAGGGATCGGGCAACCTTGTCAAGATCCTTGCTCTCGATCTCTTTTTTGAGTCTTGGGAACAGTTCTTCAAAGTCAGAGAAAGTAACTTCCAAGAGGGAACCGCTGCAGCCCTGGATCTCGAGGATCTTCTTGACCTTGCTGTTTTCGATCTCTCTTTGCATTTCCAAAGCGCGACGGGCTTCGACAACTTCCGTGCGATCTTCCAATACGATCATAAGCTTTTCGACGATATTTTCATGAGTGATCGGGTGATAGGTAATGCCAATCCAAATCAACTTCATGCCGTCCGGAGTTTGTCTCGTGTATTTCACTTCCTTAGGGAAGTGCAATTTCGCGAGGTCAAACCACAGGGTGTCACCGCCAATACAATCGACGACCTGCATAGCACCAGTCCGTTCGATAGGATCCAGGTTTTCCCAAATTGGCTCAAACAGAACCTTTTCGATATGCTTTCCAGCTAGCTTGCTATCACCGAGCAGGAATTCGGAGTAAAGCGAGTAAGGCCACTCGATTTCCCCAGCTGAATTTACTGTAAAAATACCCAATGGAATGGCTGAGAAGATCTGCGAGAGCTTCTTCTCGAATTCTTTCACTTTCGAAATATTCTTGCCCAAAACTTTGATCAGTGGTCCACGCCGTTCGCTGATCTGGCCAAATTTACTGATCGTCCAAAGATATTCGGCCTGATGCCCATTCTCATCGATACAGGTCAGTTCAAACTGCAGCTGCTTAATACCCAAGTCTTTGAGCAGGACCGAAATCCGCGACTTGAAGATATTCTTGCTTTCGATCGTAAAAACGTCATAAACGTTCTTATTCAGCATGTGTTCGGCGCCGCAGTTAAGCAGCTTGGATGCCTCGGCATTGCCCTTGAGGATACGACCGGTGCGATCCATAATGACAAAGAGGTCGGGAAGGTTATGAATGATCTGTTCTGAAGACGATTTGCATCGCTCAAGAACAGAAATCACATCATGGCTAGCTCTGAGGCCTTCCGCTGCGACGATTTCTGTATTGATTTCCGACTTGCTGTCGAGTTTGAGGGTTGCGCTCATAGGAATTCTCCATCTCCCTCGTCTTCTTTGTGTTCATCATCGATCGTCAGTCCCGCAAAGTCACTCCAGGAAAGAACATCCGACACAGAAGAGCAGGCAATCTCGCCTTCTGGCCAGGTGATCTTCCACACGTCATGAATTTTTCGAGGATCGATCTTATCGCTGAATACAGCTTCATCGAAGCCGCTGGTAACCAAAGGAATACTGATACCGGTGATGATGCCTGCGTTGTTAAAGGCAGCCTTCAGAGCTCCGGCCATCAGGTTGCACATTTCGCGCATGTGATCCATCGACATACGATCATCAATGTCTTCCAGCTTCTTTTTCAGCTTATTGGCAAGGATACTGCGGCCAGTATCCGTGTCGAAGTGAACTTTTAGGATGACCCGAACGGCTGATCCGGACACCAGAATCAAAGACATCCAGTGACCATAGAGAAAGTCGTCGCTGTTACTGACTTCCTGCAGCTTATGGTTTTTTAAACCCGAAGCACGAACTATGGTGTTTTCGACACGAAAACGTATCACCTGCTTGAGCACGTCTTTAACTGCACTCGTATCCACTACTGCTTTTCTAGCCTCTGAGCTCTCAGCACCCATAGCTCGCTTCCTTTAGAAGTCATCGCATTGAACCATGAAATAATTCTGACAGGGAGTCTATCGGCAGCAGTCTTGACAACTTTACATTGAAACGAAAGCGAGCCAGAAACTTGGCCTAAATTTTCCTGTTTGAAACCTTCGACTTTAGAAATATTGTTAAAACAACAAGTTTTTACCTGTTATTTAATTGTGTTAAGTCCCTTACCTCTAGGCATTCATGTTTAAGCTGGCTCATCCGATAGCTCTTGGGATCTGGTACGCACAGCCTAGGCAGCAGTTAAATCTTGCTTTCCTTCATTGGGGGAACCCTTGGGAATAGAAAATCGGTTTCGCGTCTATAAATCGGGCGAGACAATCCAACTCCACGGAGTCATAACCGACACTTCGAACCTTAAGGTTCTCGATGAGATGGTGTCGGATTTGAATGTATTTGACTGCAGCCAGGTCGTCAGCGCCAGCTGGAATGGATTGCTGAAGCTTGACTCTTATCTGAGTCAGCTGAAAGGTCACATCACCCTCACCCAGGTGCCCTACCATCTCTTTCAATATCTCCGGCTGCTGCCCAATATTAGTCAAAAATATTCGCTAGGTGATATCGAACTGACACTGCTAGACGCCAACAAAACAGCTTCTCAATTGCGTTTTTTAAGCAGCACTTTGCTCAATAGTCTGGCCCATAAAA
>JBGSRE010000088.1:0-8270 GCA_041737755.1 Oligoflexus sp. | reverse complement strand
GCGAATGATAATTTTGTCTTTAGCATGCTGACTTTTATGAGTCAGAGTCCAGGTTGCTCGATCAAAGAATTCTTTTACATGCTGTTTCATTTTGTCCTCCCGAGACTACGATTTGAGCCTTCCTACATACTAACTATCGGCTTTTTTCTGCTCTTGTAAAGATGGGCCAGCCCATAGTTTGCCTTCTTTACTCCACTTATGGGCTGGCCCATAATTCATCAAGGGAATGAAGCCGCTCACCGATAAGCTTTCTGTGCCTGGAATACGTCGGCAATTGTGTTCCAGCACATATCGGGGCGCGAATGAAGGCTTTAGTTTGAAGAAAGGCGAGGAGGAATCCCAATGCAGAAAATGAGCTGTGAGCAAATCTATAACATCTGGATCAGCGAGCCTAACCTCATACGGATCATTGATATCCGTAGCCCCCACGCCTTTGACCAACGTCACATCCCTGGGGCGATTCCAGCGAACATGCAATCCTTACCTCGAATCATGTGGGAAAACCGGCAGCGCCTGCTGGTCATTTTCGGTGACAACGGCGAGACACAACTCCCTGCCGCGGCCTTCGGCATGGACTGCGTACATATGAGTAACCCTCTGGAATGGTTCGAAAGAAAATGGCCATCCACGGGCAAGACTCGCGATGCCACTTTCCAGGCTGAACGGGAGGGCTCCGCGGTCAAGCTGGAATCCTATAGGAATGCGGTGACCGGAAAGGACGGCTGGCTGTTGGTTGATGACAAGCAGCGCGAAGTCTGTTGTGTCAATCCTCATGACGCATGCGTCCAGCGTTGGTCCGAGCTGCAGTGCAAGGGCTACATGCTGCTCTTTGTCCTCCGTACGGAAGGCAATGCTCAAACGCTTGACTTTCAGTTGGCACAAACTCCAGGCGCACGCCTTTGCGTCTCCCAGGAGTTCGCCACACCAGAAACGGATATCCCGCTTGAAAGCGGTCAGGAGATGCTGTTTGGAGACCGGATCATCCGCGTCTTTGAAAAGAGCGCGGACAAGGGAAAAGGCGGATTGGAAATCGATTTTTGTGGCCTGTATAGGGTAGGCTAAACCCTTCAACTCACCATGCAGAGGAGTCAAGAAATGTCGATGGAATGGGTTCATGCTTTGATTGGTGGTGTCATCATAGGGGCGGCGGTGTCTCTGATGCTACTGATGAACGGGCGGGTAACTGGCATCAGTGGGATCATCAATGGGGCCATATCCCCGCAGAAAGGCGACACGGCCTGGCGCGTTCTCTTTATCGCTGGCCTCTTGCTCGGTGGACTGGCCCTCGGTAGTCTGAATCCCTCAGTATTTGGTACCTCGCCGCATTCCAATCCTTTGTTCACGATAGTCGCCGGACTTCTTGTCGGCTTCGGGACCATCATGGGAAGCGGCTGCACCAGCGGACACGGTGTCTGTGGTATTAGCAGATTTTCTCCACGTTCCATGGCCGCGACGATGACTTTCATCATCGCTGGCGTCCTGGCCGTTTATCTTCTTCGTACAGCAGGAGTTTTGCCATGAAGCAGGGATTGGTTGCTCTCGGAGTTGGTTTTATGTTCGCTGTGGGTCTGGGCGTCTCTGGAATGACACAACCGGAAAAAGTCATCGGTTTTCTGAATGTAAGCGGCGCGTGGGATCCTTCCCTGATCTTCGTCATGTTGGGAGCGATCGCGTTTCACGCGTTAACCTATAAGCTGATCCGCAAAAGAAAGTCACCACTGCTCGACATGCACTGGCAGGTTCCTAGCAAAAAAGAGCTGACTCCTGCTCTCATCGTCGGATCCGTGCTCTTCGGCATCGGCTGGGGCTTGGGCGGCTACTGCCCCGGACCGGCGGTGACTTCCATGGCTTCTTTCAATGTCCAGCCGTGGCTCTTCGTCGGATCGATGCTGATCGGTATGGTCCTGTTCAAGCAGCTCGACCGGAAATTCAAAATTCAGAAGTGAGAACACTATGGAAACGCTGGGATTTGCAGCTTCGATTCTGATGGGTCTTTCTTTGGGCCTCATAGGCGGTGGGGGCTCCATACTCACCGTCCCTATACTGGTCTATCTTTTCGCGATCCCGCCGATCCTGGCCACCGGCTATTCGCTTTTCATCGTGGGAATAACGGCTCTGGTCGGTGGTCTTGGCTATCTGAAAAAGGGCGAAGTGGACCTGAAGACTGGCTTTCTCTTCGCGGTCCCGAGCTTCATCGGGGTTTACTTGACACGCGCATACGTAATTCCCGCATTGCCTGACACAATCATGACCGTGGGCGCGACGAGCATCAGCAAGGCGCTTTTAATCATGCTGGTCTTTGCTGTTCTGATGGTGATCGCATCTTTAGCCATGATACGCAAATCCAAGCCAGCGGCCGGGAAGAAGCCTCTCGCTCCGACCGTTCGTTTCACTTTGATCGGGCTTGAGGGGCTGGTCGTCGGCGGCGTGACAGGCTTCGTCGGTGCCGGCGGGGGCTTTCTGATCATCCCAGCTCTGGTGGTGCTGGTGGGATTGTCCATGAAAAAAGCGGTAGGGACTTCGCTTTTCATCATAGCCACAAAATCCTTGATAGGTTTCACAGGTGACCTGCAACATCAAGCGAAGATTGATTGGCAGCTGCTGCTAACCGTCAGTGGGATTGCCATCATCGGCCTCGTGTTGGGCATGCTGCTGGGCAAGAAGGTTTCTGAAGGGATTCTGAAGAAGGGCTTCGGCTACTTTGTTCTGATCATGGGTTGCTTTGTGCTCTTTGATCAAATTCATAAGCTTTGAATCCAAGGGAGGATGGTTATGTCTCAAGCTCATCGAATCGTGATTCTGGGTGGTGGGAGCGGTGGTATTTCGTTGGCCGCGAAGCTCAGGCGTTTGAACAAAGAATTGGACATTTCCATCGTTGAACCCTCGGAACTGCATTTTTATCAGGCCTTCTGGACGCTGGTGGCCGTAGGTGTGGGTGACAAGGAAAGCACGGCCAGACCCATGTCATCCGTAATTCCAGAGGGCGTCTGCTGGATCAAGGATGCGGTCGTCAGCGTGGATCCGCAGGCCCAGAGGGTCCAGTTACGCAGCGGAGCCACCGCTGTATATGACTACCTGGTGGTGGCAACTGGCTTGAAGCTTGACTGGGACAAGATTGAAGGTCTGAAGGAGAGCCTCGGCAAAAACGCTGTGTGTAGCATCTACGAGTATTCCAAAGTCAACTATGCCGCAGAAACTATCCAGTCGTTTCAGGGCGGGAAAGCTCTCTTCGTAATGCCGCCGGTTCCCATTAAATGTGCCGGTGCCCCCCAAAAGATCATGTATCTCGCCGAGCATCTGTGGCGAAGAAATGGCATCCGCCCCCAAAGCGAAGTTCATTTCATGACTGCCGGCAAAGCCATGTTCGGCATCCCGGATTTTGCCAAACCGCTCTCAGAAATCGTTGCCGCCCGTTCCATCCAGCCACACTTCCAGCATCGACTTTTGGCTGTGGACGGGAGCGCACGTAAGGCTATCTTCGAAAACAAGGCGGACAACGGTGACAGCTCTCCGATCATCTATAGCTTTGATCTGCTTCATGTGGTGCCGCCGATGTCCGCTCATCCCTACGTCGCCGACTCCGGACTGGCTGTGGAAAGCGGCGACCAGAAGGGCTGGCTGTCCGTTGATAAGCAGTCCCTGCAGCATCTCCGCTTCAAGAATATTTTCGGAATCGGGGATGTCACCGGAATTCCCATTTCCAAGACTGCGGCCGCCATTCGCAAGCAGTATCCTCTTGTCGCGCAAAATTTATTGGACGTGATCGCAGGGCGTCCGCCCTCCCAACTTTATGATGGATATTCGTCGTGTCCGCTGATTACGGAGTTTGGAAAGGTGATGTTGGCTGAGTTCGGCTATGACGGCAAACTCCTACCCAGCTTCCCCTTGGACCCTACGAAACCAAGACGGTCCTACTGGCATTTAAAGAAAGATTTCCTTCCTCTCATGTACTGGAAGGGTATGGTGAGAGGCCTCATATAAGGCAGTTGATCCATGAATTCCACACGCTGGTTCGTACTATCTGCCGTCGTCTACGGCTTATTTATAATTGGGCGTCTTTTCGAATGGTTATGATGGGCAAGCGTTTGATGCTTTCGTGGAAGCGCCTGAAGGTATCCGGTGGGCAATCGTATGCCAGTCCTATCTCGTCCATCATGCCGTTTCCAAGCGATCGGGTTCCATGGGATAAAATTTTGTCTGGAATCACCGATTCACAACGAAAGGGCACACGTTGAGAGTCCACGAACCATCGGCATTCAATTAGGTCCATCCGAGTTGGAGGAGTGTTCCTTTATTTCAGTGGCATATTTAGCAACGTAGCTCGAACAAAGACCTTTTTTTTGCAGATGAATAGCACGAGGTGTTCAAAGCCACAGGCATCCTTTGGACAACGGAAACGCAGAAATCCATAATGTTGAATGCTGCAGCGAAGATGCACTCCCAGCTCCTTCCACACATATCTTGGCAATGGACAAAGTTCCCGCTCGCGTTCATAAGCGAACGTCGCTACGTGCTCGCCAAGTGTCTGATAAAGAATGGATTCTGTAGGTCGACGCGACTCCTAGGGAGGTAGAAAAGTTGCTGCCCGGCATCAAGATGAAAGTTCTCTGTGATGATTGGTGCTAGGAGGCTGTGATAGTCTGGCCCTGGCACTGGGACCCGACAAGCCTCGAGTCAAATAATATGCAAAATTCCCGCAAAAATAAGTAAGGCTATCAAGATTGCTGAGAGAATAAACCAGCGAGTAGAATTCATTCATCACATCCTTTGCATGAGTCCCCTTGACATCCATTTTCAATACATCTGGGGCAGAAAATTTCTTTTTGACTTGCCAGTAAAATCATCAAGAATTTTAAGATGAATGCAGAAATCTTTGAATACTCAGCATTCCAAGGCACTTTCCCATTTCACTTCAAAATGATAGAGTCGTACTATCAAATCCAAATTCGTGCATTGGCTCAAAAAGGATTCTAAGAATGTCAAGTAGATATTCACCTCTGCGAAAATTCACAGATCTACTTTGGAAATTTTGCCAAAACTTGTGGCAATCTAGGTCGCAGTTGGCAGCCTCTTCTCACGTCCCTTTACCGACGCTTGATCAATCCGAACCGAATGCTAAGCAAGAAATGGCTGCAGACATTCTAAATCTTACTCCAGAGTCAACGATCTTGCCATCGCCCCCAAAAACGAAAGAGCTGGATCTTGATGCCGTGAAGCAAAAAATCGTAGGGTTTATTCATAGTCAATCGAAGCAGATGGAATCCGTTTCCGAAAATGTGAGTCTTCTCAAAGGAAAACAAACTCTTTCTCAGGAAGAAATGCGCAGCGAACAAGTTCATTTACAAAAGTCCTTTAAAGTAAGCGACCAAGCATTAGTCGAGCTGCAAGTTTTCGCAGACTTATTCGTTCGTTTAGACGCTGTTCGATCATCAATCGATACTTGGGTGGAACTTGAAAAATCAGTTCACGAGAGTCTTCTACAGATCGATTCCATCGCTTTCAATTCCAAAATTCTAGCTTTCAATGCCTCGCTCGAAGCGAGCCGCGCTGGAGTCGAAGGGCGAGGATTTCTGGTGGTTGCCGATAAAATGCGTGAATTTTCTGAAGAGATCGTCACAATCGCCAAAAGCATTCGAGGTAAAATTAATCATTCATGTCAGATATCCTTGGAAGTTACAGAATCATTTGGAAATACCATGCTTGAATTCAATAGCAGACGCCAGCAAATCATGAGCTCAATGGAAGCCATTCACCAGAGTATCGGAGACATCAAAGGTAATCTTGAAGCGAAGCTAGAGCTAAAGCAAAAGGAAATCTTAGAGCTAACAACATTAGAAGAGCAAATCGCAAAAACTGTTGAGAGGTCCAGCTCGTCGGCAGCCGATTTGATCAGCTATCTACAAGATAGTCAAATTGATCAAATGGAACCATCCGTAGCTTTTGCGCAGTTGGCTAACTTTGACTCTATCATTGATGTTCGGAGAGCGGATGAGTACCAAGCTGAGTTAGGGCATATTGAAGGTTCGATTCTGCTAACTATAGATGAAAACTTTGGCGAGAAATTAGCCAATTTGGACAAGTCTCTCAAATATCTCTTTGTATGCCGATCTGGGGGGCGTTCGGCGAGAGCCTCTCGCATAGCAGCGGATCAGAATTTTATACATGTAACTAACATGGTAGGTGGCATGCTCAAGTGGAATGAGCTGCAGTTGCCCGTAGTGAAAAAACATCAAACGGACTCGAGGCAGTCGGGAGGAGAACTCAGTTCTGCCCTGGCTCGACACGCTTAACAGAATACTCCGAATGGCGAATGATACTTTGCTCGATTCCGAAAACAAGCTTCTGTGCTGGCTCTGCAAAAGCAAGAAAAAGCAGCTCATCCCCAATCGAATGGAAAAATCATTGCCAAAACTTGCCAGTTTTGGCCCCTTCATCTTCCGAGAGAGCGAGCCAAGCACCGGAAAATATTGTAAGAAAAATCAAGCTTGAGCAAGACTCAAAAACTACCGATAGCGGTTCTGTAAGGCGGAATCCATGCAACAGCGGGGGTCATCATGCGCCGAATGCTGCTGCTTCTTTCTGTGCTGCTCCTGGGGGGCTGGGTCGCCTTGATTCTCTCCCTCCATCAAGGTCGCCATGCCGTACAAAAACTCACCGCGCGGCTGCAAGCGAACGCCACAGAAGATCCTGAGTATTGGCGAGGGGAATGGCAAAGCTTGGGTATCACTGCCCGCGAAAAAGCCTTGCGCTACGAACAGTGGATTGTCGACGATCATTTGGAACATGATATGCTAGTCAATCGTCATAGCGATGGCAGACCTGCCGGTGAATGCGACAGTTTACTCTTCTCCAGTTTGCGCTATACAGCACTCATCAAACTTGGCTGGCGGGACAAAGCCAATGCTGCCTGGCGAGGCATTCAGAATGCTTATCAAAACGGACGTTGGGTTCGGCATCCCAAGTGTCGGCGAAAAAGCACGTCTCGCGATATGATAGTCGGCCTGCTCGTAGCCATGACCCAAAGCCCACCCGCAGAAGTGCGGCGACTCCAGCAGCTGTTTGATATCGTGGGTGAGACCGGCGGTTCGATCGATGATGGTCCGTTCTATGTCAGTCGCTTGAGCCCTGGTATGGGCGAAATCATGCGCATGATGAGCCAGCAGTATGGGGTTCCGCTGCGGGAATTACCGGAAGAAGTTCGCCTGGGATTTTCCACTTTGGAACTGGATACCTGGATGGCGAAACCTGGATATACTTCGCACCTGAATGCTCTCACTCTGTGGATTGAAATGGAGCTCTTGGAGCATAGACCTAAAAGCACTCTACGGAGTCTCTCTGAATTGGTGGAAGTCACCCTTGGACCATTGGGTTCACCGGAGCTGCGCGATCAGCGGTGGCCCTGGGTGGGCCAGAAACTCGCCGCCCTTGATCGCAAAAATTTATTCTTTGTTTGGCTTGAGTTGAGGACTACAGGAGCTTTGACCTGGAAATCAAGAGCCGAGCTGCTGGCTCAGTTGCTGGCTATGCCGCAGTTTCCGGACGATCATCTGCCCCGCAACTGTGATCGCAAAGCGGATTATCTTTGGCAGAGACATTCGGTGGAATATGTGAAGAATCCAAAAGCGGCATGCACCGAGACTTTTAATGGTGTGGACTTCCTTTGGATGGTGGCGCTGCTGACGGAAGGCCTCTAATCGCGAGAAGGCCGGGGCGAAAGCGACCTGGGGGCCTCCTAGCTCTGGCCTTCATCGGCCTCCTCCTGCTACATTAAAGCGTGGGGAGGGGCAATCGATGAAACATCTCGGCGTCTACTATCGGGTTTCCACCGATCGACAGGATCTTGCCAGTCAACGCTCAGCTTTTAAAGCCTGGCTGAATACCTTGTCGGAAAACCAGCGCCCGCTGAGTATCCAGGAATTTAAGGATCAGGGCATTTCCGGCAAAACAACCCAACGCAAAGCCTACCAGGCGCTATTAAAAGCTGCCTTTGAACAGAAAATCGACACCATCGTCGTCTATCGATTGGATCGACTGAGCCGCAATGCAACCGAGGCCATTCAAACCCTTCTCATGATGGATCATGCCGGAGTCGGTTTTATTTCTGTGACTCAACCCGTGTTGAATCTTGGGTTAGACAATCCCTTCCGTCGGACTATGCTGGCAGCTTTTTCAGAGATAGCGGAAATCGAAAGGGATACTATTGTTTCGCGGGTAAACTCGGGATTGGCCGCAGCCAAAAAAAGAGGAGTAACCCTGGGCCGCCCTCGGCA
>JBGSRE010000086.1:0-3237 GCA_041737755.1 Oligoflexus sp. | reverse complement strand
TCCGCAATACATGCCCAAAAATACTATCGATGGCCATGGCATGTTCTTTCAAAAGATAGATGTCAGGGCCGTTCGCTATTATGCGTGGTGGGTCTTTATCTTGATTTTTGGCCTGTTTCCCTAGGGCTGTTTCAAAGAATGTGATTGAGGACTTAAGTTCGTAGCAGGCCTGGGCCAGTATAATAGAGTCAAGCTTCCTATTCCGATAGGCATCGATTATCTGTTGCTCGGTAAAACTCAGAACCACCAGATTCTGATCCATCTTTATCTGCAATTTATCTTCGGCAACTTTTTTGACCCTATCAATCCCTGTCTTTATTTGCGCCATTTTTCCGATAAGATTGCTAGTTGTCCCTTTCGAAATATCATCCACGAGATTCTCTGCTTCATGCAGCAAGACAGCCAAAGGAGAAAATCCCATCGTTCTAGCCAATCCTTTGAACGTATGCAGATAGCGTCGGAGTTCGACCTGCACGTCCTGTCTGCTATGATCAGTCTTTAACAGGGGCTCCGCTTTGGAAATGAAATAATAGGCATCCGCAATAAACCCGGAAACTTTCGGCAAATGTTCCACCAAAGCTAGGATGATTTCATTGTCAAGCTTTTGAATTTCGCTTTGAACCTTCGCTAAATTGTCGGAGATAGTGATCAAGACATAGTCTACATTTCCATCGCTATCAATGTGAGGTCCGTATTTTGCTGCCACGGGCCTTCCATTGATAACAAACTCAGCCAGTAGCTTGTCCGTGTTGAGCTGAAAACAGACTTCGAAGTTTTCCCCTAATGAAGTCAGCAAGACCTGATAAAACTGCTCCTTTGTGTCCATCGTTACGGTTCCATCCACCTCAATCAGTGAGATAAAGGTCATAGTGTCCATGCCAAGTAGCTCGGATTTGCCTAAATATTCTTCGCTTTTATTGGCGTAAATGATCTTTTGATATCTGTCGATTTTGATAATGCAAGCAGGAATAGTATTCTGCATGGTGAAGATGTCAGCGTTGATAGCAGCAATGCGTTCCGCGCGCTCATGAAGAGTCTTTTCCTGAGCAATAAAATAAACCCGATACCTATATATCGTCATCATCACAAATGAAATGGCACCACTCAAGCCTAGACCCTGCAGAGCATGCCTTAAAATATCAGTGTTCTTAAGATGAGCGACGTAGACCATAGCTGATGTAAAAAAACCTAGGAGTATTCCATTCAGCACGAGCGTTCGAGTGAAGTAAGGGCTCGTAGCAATGAAGGAAGCGAGAAACTGCGTGAGCAAAACAATCATCACGAATTGATCGGGAGGAACAATATCAAGCGATCTCCCAAGAGATGGATCTGGGTAGTAAAACTTGGCAAGAGTTATCTGGTTAAAAGTGCACCAGGAAAGATAGACAGCTATATGTATATAGAGAATAAGGTATTTTTTCTTGTTAGGAAGAAAGCGTGCAAACAGAGGATGGAAAAACGCTGTAAACGCCACGGGTATGAGTATCAGAAGAAAAACTATATTGCCCGTTGACGTGAAATACTTCATTGATACAGCAAAAAGGAATCCAAGCATCAGAAACATGAGCTTTTTTTGTAGGATGAGTGATACCGCAATATCGCCAAAGCTGCTTTCATAAAGTGATCGATTCTGCCGTATAAAATCGACAACGGTCTCTGACTGTGCGTTTCTATGCTTTTTCATACGCAGCAAAATGCTATTCAACATGCCAGGGCCCGCCTTGAATATTTAGACAATTTTGCCATAGATCGTCGAAATTGGGCACTGGAAGTTAAAGCATTCAGGTGGGTTTGAGGTCGATCTGCCCGACTTGATCGCAGGCTCAAGGTCTGACGAATATCAAGGCTAGGCAAGGATTTCAGCAGATAAGTAATTCGAACCGGCAATTTTCAATTTTCCACTTTTGCCGTAGTAGTCATCATAACACAACACGCTGCTTTTCTAAGCTTATTTGGCCTTTTTGAGCACCATCAGCTAGCAACTTTGATGGTGCAAACTTACTTTCAATGCAATATAAACGGCAGGTTATTAAATTTTAGCAGCAAGGAGCCCGCCCGATTAGGCAAAACCCTCATAACCGGGTCGATACCAATCTCGCTCATCGTCCGGACGCTGTTCCTGGTCTGGCCTTTAGACTCGATGTGTTTAACATCATCAATCAGCAACTCGTTCAGACCGCGGACGAAGTCTATAACAACGACGACGGAACTGTATGCGCGAGCTATGGTCGTGTGCTCAGCTATACCCCTCCTCGCTTTGGACGGATCACGGCGGAATACAATCACAAGTTTTAACAGCCGCATAACAAAGGGTGCCACCCATAGCTTTTACCCGTCCCCAGCTATGAGCGGACGTTTCTAAGCTTATCTTGCCGCGTGGAGTAAACGGGCTTGGTCTTTTTGCAAGGCTTTTTGCTATAATGAGGGGCGTTCACTGATGAACTGTCATTCAGCCATTTGGGAGACGATATGATGCAAAAGACATCTCGCCCGATTTCAGATTTCATGACTCCTATGCCCTATACTATAGAAATCGACGAAACCCTCGTCAAAGCCCGAGCCTTGATGCGTGAATTCAACATTCGGCATCTGCCGGTAAGAGCGGAATATAAAATTGTGGGGATGCTTTCTCTTCAGCTTGTCGAATCCATTGCGGCCCATTCTCCCAATGATTTTCCGAAAAAACTCGTCCAAGCAGCTGTGGTGCCAAATCCCTACTTGGTGAGGCCCGATACCCCGCTGGAGCAGGTCACGTCGGATATGGCCAAGCAAAAGATCAGTTCCGCTTTAATCGTCGAAGAAAATGGTTCTTTAGTCGGCATTTTTACCGATGTAGACGCATTGCAGGCCTTGACGAAACTGGTTCAGGGCTTGTAGGCCTTGCAATGTAGGATGCTGAAAGAAGTGTCCCCGCTGCGGTACCGATCTTGAGATCATAAGCGCCGTACTGGATCCCGAGCAGATTTCCCGCTCTATGATCGGCCTGGAGCACGTCCAGGATCTTATCGAGGATCTGCAGGTCGGATTTGAAAAAACCTTCCAGGAGTCGGCTGCTGCGGCTTCAACCCCTGCGGCCGCGGATTGGGATCAAGAGGCCGGCTACCTCAGCTGAGAGGGGTCATCCTCCAGCGCCCTGGGCCTTAGGTCCCGGCAGGGGTCTCGCCACCAGGAGGAGCCCCAAGAAAATGCCGATAGACCCCATGATTTGCCAGAAGTTCAATCGTTCGCCCAAAATAA
>JBGSRE010000076.1:0-3453 GCA_041737755.1 Oligoflexus sp. | reverse complement strand
CTTCAGCCGAACGATTGGGTGGTGGACTTTTGCAGGGACCGGAAGAGATCGCCCTCGACAGCAATGGCTTTATTTATACCGGGACTGCCGATGGAACCGTCAAAAAAATCGACCGGGAAGGAGTGGTCGAAACTTTTGCTGTTACCGGCGGACACCCCCTCGGTTTAGACTTTGATCTGGCCGGAAATTTGATCGTCTGTGAACCCTATTCCGGTCTGCTCTCGGTTTCGCCTGAAGGCAAGGTGACAACCCTTGTGACAGAATTTCAAGGCAAGAAGCTGGGTCTGGTGGATGACGTCAAGGTGGCAAAAGACGGCCGTTTCTATTTTACCGAAGCCAGCACCAAATATACTTTGGATCAGTATCAGTTAGATTTTTTGGAAGCCCGACCCAATGGCCGCCTGTTCCGCTTTGATCCGCTGACAGGCCAAACCGAATTGCTCTTGGATCAGCTGTACTTTGCGAACGGCGTTGCCCTGTCGGCATCGGAAGATTTTCTGATCGTTGCCGAAACCTCGCGCTATCGTTTGACACGCTTGTGGCTGCAAGGCCCCCCGCGCCGGTGAGCGCGAAATCTTCTTGGATAACCTTCCTGGCCTCCCCGATACCATTTCGTCCAATAAAGAAGGCCGCATCTGGGTTGCCTATTTCTCCGTTCGCGATCGCTTGATCGATGGTTTGCAGCCTTATCCTTGGGTCAAAGGATTTCTCGCTAAATTGCCGACCCAGCTCCTGCCCAAACCAAAAGCCTATAGCTTCGTTGTCGCCTATGATGAAGACGGCCAGGTCGTGGAAAACCTGCAGGACCCGACGGGCAAGAATATCGGCAACATCACATCCGTGGAAGAATTCCAGGGTGAACTCTATATGGGTTCTCTCGGTGGCGATGCCATTGGCGTGATCAAGCTGCAAGCACCCTGAACCGAAGCTAACGAGCAGAGATCAGGCTGGGAATTCTTTATTCCCAGCAGAACCCCCACCGAATAAATCTCTGACGAACTATGATAAGCTCAAAATTTCTGGTTTTGCTGGTTCTACCGAACCAGCATCTCTTCGTTCTTTTGAGGGCATCATGACTGTGTGGGATAGCTTGATTATTGGCGCCGGAATCAGCGGTCTGACAGCCGGCCGAGTCCTTCATAAGCATCAGCAAAAGCTGCTTATTCTCGATAAAGGCCGTGGAATCGGCGGCCGTGCCGCGACTCGGCGTCTCGGCGATGCCCGGGCCGATCACGGCGCTCCTTGCTTTCACCTTGACCAGCCAGAGGTCGACGAACTCTGGCGCCCCTTTCTGACGGAACTCAATTTCCTGCCAGCCCCCGCAGAACTCGATTCCAAGGCCTGGATCTGTCCAGCCGGCATGAATACATTAGCCAAGGAACTGGGCAAAGGTCTTCCCATTGAAACCAGTCAAACCGTGCGGGAGCTGCGCTATGCGCATGGTCTTTGGCACAGCACTACGATCGAAGGACGCCTCGATCAGAGTCGCCTTTTACTCGTGACAAGCCCGCTCTGGCAAACGGCCGAATTTTTTAAAGATCATCATAGCGATCTCTGGGAGCAGATTCAAACATTGGCGCGCAAGGTGCGCTATCGTCCGCAATGGACTCTTATCCTAACGCAGGGCACGAGCGCAGCACTCCCACGCGCTGATTTTTCTTTTCAAGCCTATCACTCGTCCCCCATTGCCAACATCTATGAGCAGGGCAGCAAAGGCCGCCCTCTGTCCCAAGGTGTTCTCGTCGTTCAAACGAGTCAGGAATTTTCCGATCAGTATGAAGAAGCCGAAGCCAAAACAGTCATCGAACTCCTAGAGCCGGAGTTGACTCGTTTGGGCTGGGATCTTAGCCGGGCTGACATTCAAGCCCATCGATGGCGTTACGCTCGGGTTGAACAGCCTCTGCAAGAGCCATGGGTGCGCTTCGAAGCTTATCCAGGCCTGATTCTCGCGGGCGACTTTTGCCTAGCCTCGACCATCATGGGTGCCGCTGAAAGTGCTTTGGCAGCTAGCACCTTGCTGCTGCACGATCAAAGTTGAGCAAAGCGATCCGTTGCTGCCACCAGCGCTCGACAATTGCCTGGCTCGCTCGCTGCATGACCGGCATCGGGCACTACAATCAACTCTGCTTCGGGCCAGTTTCTGTGCAGTTCCCAAGCCGATGTGAGTGGGCAGACGACATCATAGCGACCATGAACAATGACAGTCGGGATGTGGCGGATGCGATCTATGCCTCGCAGGAGAAATCCATCTTCACTAAAAAAGCCCTTATGAACGAAGTAATGGCATTCGATTCTGGCAAAGGCCAGAGCAAACTCCTCTTGCCCAAACCGCTCGACAATGGCTGGCTCAGGCAGGAGTTTACTCGTCATGCCTTCCCAAATACTCCAGGCTCGAGCCGCCTTGAGTCGAACCTCTGGATCGTCCGAAGTCAACCGCTTGTGATAGGCGCTTAAAAAATCATGCCGTTCTTCTTCCGGAATGGCGTCCCGGTAAGTCTGCCAGGCATCGGGATAGATTTCGCTCGCGCCGAACTGATAGAACCAGTCAATCTCTTGCTTTCTGAGCAAAAAGATCCCGCGCAAAACCAATTCCGTGACCACCTTGGGGTGCTGCTGCGCATAGGCCAAGGCTAAAGTGCTCCCCCAAGAGCCACCAAAAACCTGCCAGCGCTGAATGACGAGGTGCTGACGCAAAGTTTCCATGTCAGCGACGAGATCCCAGGTCGTGTTTTCCTCTAAACAGGCGTGAGGGGTGCTCTTGCCACAGCCCCTTTGGTCGAAGAGAACAATCCGATAGCGCTCAGGGTCGAAAAATCTTCGCTGACTTGGGTCGGTACCTCCACCCGGTCCACCATGGACGAAGACTACGGGCTTGCCCTTGGGGTTGCCCGATTCTTCATAGTAAATTTCATGAAGCTTGGAAACACGCAGGCGATCGGTACGATAGGGTTCGATCTCCGGATAGCGAAAGTTCAAGGGATCACGTCGAAGGTCCATTTTTTGCTCATTCCCGCTTAGAAATTCGATTTTTGTCTTACCATGCTTACACAATGTCCCGAGGCTGGTGCAAGAACTTGTCGGAGCTTGCTAGTGGTTTTTTTGGCTTTTGCCTCAAGGAGGCCGAGGCGCTTTCAGCGCCGGCCTCCTTGAGGCAAAAGCCATACAAAAAATGTCCTTTCCACCTTTGGCTTGGAGAATTCAGAGCTCACGCCCAGGAAGCTTCTGCCGCTGCCCAGGAGACTGAGACAGTTCCTCTGATTAGCCAGTCAGTCAGTCAAGTATCCAATCCAAGCAAAAAACTCGACTATCGCCGATTTTCCTGCTTTGCCAGAGGCTTGCAACAAAGTCTCGCCATCGTACATTGAGCCTTTAAAACCCGACTTTTGGTAAGAATCAAGGCATTCTCATAAAGGCGAAATAGGACATTGACTTTGATCCGGCTTTGCTTCATCT
>JBGSRE010000061.1:0-14078 GCA_041737755.1 Oligoflexus sp. | reverse complement strand
TGCGAAGGGTATGCGATGGCAAGATTTTTTCTGGTCTGGGCCATGTGGCTCGGGACCTCATCCCTCTATGCAGAAGCTAGGACCCCAGCCGTGGTGCAGGGGCTTCTCGATTTGCGTGACACTGATCTAACAGGGCCGCTTACGGTCGAGCTTTCAGGTGATTGGGAATTTTATTGGGACGAGCATATTACGGGTCAAGAGGCTCAAAGAAGAATTACTAAGACTTACAGGAGAATCCCACTCCCATGGTCCGAGAGCAAAGCTGGTGAACCTAAGTATCCCGCATTTGGCAGAGCAAGCTATCGACTGAAAATTTTGCTGCCCGAAAATCATCCTCAGCTTTTGCTCCGCATTCCCGAGATATTTACGGCTTACAATGTGCTTATCGATGATCGTGTTCAAGAGACCTACTCATTCGCAGGATATGATGGGGCAAGCTCTCGAGCGACAAGACGAACGTCTTACATTGGACTGGATAGTCAAAGCAAAAGTCTTGATCTCGTCCTGCAGATTTCCAACTATGTGTCTGGTACGGGCGGGGTTTGGCGATCTTTGCAGTTAAGCAATACCACGGCCATGATGGAATTACGAGCGCGCCAGCAATTTCAAACCCTATTCACAGTCTATGCTCTTGGTGTCATGTCGGTGTATCACTTTGTACTTTTTATGTTTCGAAGAGAAAGTAAAGAGAATCTGTGGTTTGCCCTTTTTTGCTTGATGGTTTTCGTCAGAAGCTTTTTTGTTGGCAACGATCTATTGATCTACAATCTGGTTGATTCTTTTGATTGGACGTGGAGCCGACGGCTCGAGTTTGTCACGTTTTACTTGGTCGCTAGCTTTGGGGCGCGGTTTTCCGCGGAGATGTATCCTAATGAAAATAATAAGTATTTCATCCGCAGCTACCAAATTTTAGCCTTTAGCGTATCCTTATTTGTCATTCTAGCTCCTCATGTCTTGTTTCGAAAAACTCTTTTGCCTATGCAAATCATCACAGCTTTCGGTGCGCTTTACGCTCTTTCTGCTACTTTTTTAGCCGTAATGCACCGCAGGCCTCAGAGCCGCATCATGATCTTTGGCTTCGCGTTGACGGTATTTGGTATGCTGCACGATATTCTGAACTCAATATTCCGCTTTAATCAACTCGAAATTACCAGTATTGGGGTAGTTGGCGGGGTGCTAACGACTTCTCTTGTGATCTCAAAAAGATTTTCCCAAGCCTTTGATCGTCTGGCTTTTGCAGAAAACAAAATCCGATTGCAGAATGAACATTTGGACTTACTTGTTCGAAAAAAGACCGAAGATATTAGGGTGATATTGGCAAATATTCCCCAGGCTATTTTTGCTTTTGACCGTGGGGGTCGTCTGCATCCAGAATACTCGGAAAGTCTTTTTGGTCTCTTTACGCCTGAACAGCACAAGCCATTTGAAAATGTTATTGAGGAAATATTTCAAGTGTCAAACCTTTCTGGTGATCAGATTTACCAAATGAAAAGTGCAATAAGCTTTTCTATAGGCGAGATCCTATTGAATTATCAATTCAACGTGAGTATGTTTCCCCTCTCGTTTGAAAAGAGAAAAGGATTAGATCTTCGGTACTATGAAGTCGATTGGCATCCCATCGTTACCGATGACTCAGTTGTGGATCGAATTCTTATCTGTATCCGTGATACTACTGAATTGAAGATCTTGAAGGAAGAATCACTCAAACACGACAAGAGTATAGTTTTGGTGTCGGAGTTTCTTCGTAGTGATCTGGTAAAAATTAGGCGATTTCTTAAAAATCTTGATGAGGGCTGCCAGCAGTTACGAAGATCTCTATCGGAGGATCATGGGAATGAGGATAGCTATCGAAAGGAGTTCTTGCGTTTTTTGCATACGCAAAAGGGAAATGCTAGAACTTTAGGGTTGATCACTATCGCCTCAAGCATCCATGAAACAGAAGAAAAAATATTGCTAGTCAAAAGTTCAAATGGACTCCTGTCATTTGATAATCTTCTACTGGAACTGACGGATGAGTTATCATTTTTCCTGCAAACTTTCAAAAGTTTGCAATTCAAAACCATTGAATTAGACTCGCCCTTAGAGCAATGGGCAGAGGATTTGCTGAAGGAAATGCCTTCTTATTCTGACAGTTCATCTGTAAGCGCCCTAAACAAGACCTTGCAGCAATTGCATCGGCGCTTGCTGGAGAAAGCAAGGATATCTTTGGCCGACTGCATCGATCAAGGACTGTCCCAGCTGCCTTCGCTGAGTACCCAACTCGGCAAGCCTCATCCACACTTTGTAAGGGAAACTTTGGGAATAGAGAAAAGCCTATTTCTTACCCACGACGGTGAAGCTCGTTTGAGGGGGGCGCTTAACCATATCTTTGCTAATATGCTCGACCATGGCATCGAAGATCCTGCTACAAGGCGTCTGGCTGGAAAGTCTGAGCAAGGCTTAATCAGCATAGAACTTCGTCGAAGTGAAGCCTCTTGGATCCTGGACTTGCAAGATGACGGACGTGGATTGCCTATGGAGGCAATCGTCCGCAAGGCTCATGAGATGGCCATAGAAGTACCAGAAACTGCTGAAGGAATGGCGGCGATGCTCCTTATCAATGGCTTTTCCACTAAGAAAATTACCACTGAAATATCAGGCCGCGGTGTGGGCCTCGACGCCGTCAATGCCGAAATCCAGGGCCTCGGCGGCCAGTTTCAGCTGCTGACAAAGGCCCGTGGCGAAGGGATCCAGCCACTGCTGATTTTTCGCATCGTGTTGTCTGATCATTGGCTTCAATGCGCAAAAACCCTCATTCCAATCATCGATGAAGAGCTGCCGATAAAGGATGCGGGGTAGAGACTAAGAGATGAAATCACCTTTAAAAAGCTTAGCGAAAAAGCCTAGCCCTAATTTTCATTAGCAGGCTTAAGAATCCGAACATTCAACCGATGGCTATAGGAGCCTAACTGTGGATACAAGTCCTTAGGGGTAAGCTGTTGAAGCTGTATTTCTTCTTAATCTTATTTCTCTCAGCTGGTCTGGGCCTTGCCGAGACACCTCGGCGCGTCCAGAAGGGGGTTTTGGACCTTCGGGGTGTTGATCTGGATCACGTGGTCGATGCGCGCGGTGATTGGGAGTTCCATTGGCAAAAATTTCTCGACCCTCATGCTTTGCCTGAACTGTCGGCACAAAGCGAATTCATGCCGGTCCCTGGACTTTGGTCGGCTACACCAGCAAACCATCCTCGTTTTGGGTATGCGAGCTACAGGCTCAGGGTACTCGCCGATGAGTCCAGCGAACTAACCCTTCACCTGCCTTCTTCGATCTGGTCTTCGTCTCGTGTTTTCGTCGACGGCAAGCTGATCGCAAGCTCAGGGCAAGTCGGCACGAGCCCCGAAACTTCGGTTGGGGGAACGGTACCAAAAACTTATTCTTTCCATCCAAACAAGCCCTCTTTTGAAATTCTTGTCCACGTTGCTAACTATGAGATATTTCTTTGCGGCATCACGAGTCCGATCTATATAGGAAGCGCTGAGGCCATCCTTCACAAAGTGAAAAGGGCTATCGCCTACGATTTGTTCCTTATTGGTGCTTTGTTCATCATGGGAATCTATCATCTTTGTCTCTTCGCTTTGCGGCGCGAAGACCGATCCACTCTTTGCTTTGGCCTCATGTGTCTGGCAGTGGCTGCTTACACCGCGGTCGCTCAAAATGGAGCCTATTTAATCTATTTCCCCGAGCTCAGCTTTGACAACAGGCTCCGCATTTTTAATATGACGTGGATGCCTGCCCTCGCGGCGTTCTGCTGGTTTGTGTATTTTATCTGCCGGCCGTATTTTTCGCTTCGGGTTTGCCAGTTTGTTACGCTTATGAATGTGGCTTATGGCCTTTTGATTTTTAGCACCCCAGCCCGAGTATTTGTAGCCCTGACGGTTTACGCCAATATCGTGACTGCAGGTCTTATCATTTATGCTATCATCTGCCTCATTTTGTCGATCAGACGCAAGCTAGAAGGCGCAACACTGCTGCTCGCAGGTTTAGCCATCGCCTTTATCGCGACCTTAAACGATTTGCTCACCACCCGTTTGATTATTTCAACGCCTGCTATGATTGGGGCCGGGATATTTGGCTTTGTGTTTTTTCAGTCTTATATGATTGCTATGCGATTTTCCAAGTCTTTTTCACGTGTTAAGGTGTCCGAAAAGGAAATTCGTAGTCTGTCTGACGCTTTGAAAGAGCAGCGAGATGCCGTCATAGCCCTCAACGCTAATCTTGAGGTTTTAGTTGACGAAAAAACCCGCGATATCCGTTCTATTATGGAAAACATCCCGATCTCGGTGTTTATGATTACCCAAGATTTCAAGATCCACAAAGACCATTCAAGGCAACTTAAAGAAATGTACGGGGCCGAACGAATCGCAGCCTCCGATGCCGTCGAGCTCATCTTTACCGACTCGGTCACGAGCCATGATGATCAAAGTCAGGCGCGAAGTGTCCTTGAAGCAAGTTTAGGGGAACAGGCTCTCAGCTTTCAAGTCAACGCTCATGTATTGCCTTCAGAAATCCGTCAGCACAAATCTGCCGATGCTGAACGTATTTTCGATCTCACTTGGAATGCGATAGAAAATAACCGTACAGAGGTCGAAAAAATCCTGGTGACCATGCGTGATGTGACTGAAGTAAGGGCACTCCAGCAGCGTAGCCGCGGCCAACAGGAAGAACTTGAGTTTATTGGCGAGATTTTGAGCGTGCCCGCTCATAATTTTAACCGCTTTATCCAATCAGCACAGGAATTGATCGAAGAAAATAGCAAGCTTCTGCAAAGCCAAAGCATCGATAGGCGCAACTATGAAATACTCAAACTACTCTTTATTAACATGCATACCATCAAGGGTGCAGCGCGGTCTCTCTATTTGAAAAGGATGAGCGAGATTTTTCATGACATCGAACAGTATTATGCCCATCTGCAAAAAAATCCGAATGCCGTTTGGAACATGGAAAAAATGGCGCTCGAATTGAGCGAAGCTAAACGGATCGTGAGCCTTTACCAGACTATTGCCGAAACCAAACTGGGGCGTAAACCAGATCGAGCCCTCATGTGTGAATTTTCTGTCAACGAGATCATATCCCAGTACAGAACGCTGAGCCAGCTGATCAAGAGCCAAAGTCTAAGCCGAGAAGTCGAGGCCTGCATGACGTCTCTAAACAAAATGTTCCACGCAAGGGTGTTCCGGCAGGCTTCCGATGTTTTTGCTGAGATCTTAGGCTGTTTGCCGCTCTTGGCAAAGGATCTGAACAAAGATATCCCGACCGTAGAGGCAGATACCGCTGGGATTTTACTCACCGAGCAGGGCGAAGAACTCTTGAGGAAAGTCTTTGTACACCTTCTGCGTAATGCGATGGATCACGGCATCGAAAAGGCCGAAGCACGGCTCGCCAAAGGCAAAGCTCGGACGGGAAAAATCTTCATCTCTTTCGAGAAAGAAGCGGGCTGGCAAAGGCTTGTCGTCAGTGATGATGGCCAGGGGCTCAATTTGCCTAAAATCCTCGAGATCGGCCAAAGGCGCGGTCTGATAGGGCCTAACGACGAAAAGGATCCTCAAAAAATTGCAGAGATAATCTTTGACTCTGGTCTGTCAACGGCGAATCATGTCAGCGATATCTCGGGGCGCGGTGTGGGGATGGACGCAGTCCGCCGTTTTATCGAACAGTATGGGGGCACGATTCACTTGGAACTGCAGGCCGAGGCCTCTTCGCCCATAGAAATGTGCCCTTTCAGCTTTATCATGCGTCTGCCTTTAGCTTTGTTCGAAGAACCACTCGACACGCGGGCCAAGGCGGCCTGAGACCTTTCTTGATTATTCACCGCAAATCTGCCGGCCAAGACATCGGGCTGGCCGCGCAGGATTTCTTCAATCTCTTGTGGGTATACGTTTAAGCCAGATACCAGAATCATGCGTTCTTTTCGCCCGACAATGCGGAAGTACCCAACGAGATCCTCTATCCCTCCACACGAATATCAGCAGGCGTAGGAAATACCTTAGTCAATGGCTAGCTCCTTACAGCCAAACGAGCAAAAGATCAAATTTTGACTGAGGCTGTTCCCGCGTTCAACTTAGCCTTGCGTGCAGCATCAATAACGGCAGCTATGGCATCAAAATTCATTGGCTTGGCAAATTTCAGAATGAAATTCGTTTTAGTTTCGACGTGGATATCACCGCTGATGAGGTACTTTTGGATGGAAGCTGGCATAGCCTGTGCCACCAAGTCACCGTTGGTGCCTGGCATGCGAAAATCGAGAAACAAAAGATCAGGCGGCTCGCGAAGAGCTGCAGCGATGGCCTTTGCCGGGTCTGTGTAGGTCGACACGGAAACACCCTCCGCTGCATATTCATCGACAAAAATAAGGCAAAGTCCGGCCTCGTCGTCGACGAACATAACGTTGAGGATATTGTTTGGCGTTTGCTTATCCGGCATTACAATTGTCCTGATTGACAAGTTTCTTAAATCGGATCTCAAAGGTGGTATGGGCTTCTTCAAGCAATAGCTCAATCGTAGCCTCATGCTCGTCAAGGATACCCTTCGTGATGGACAGACCAAGTCCAGTACCTTCACCAACTGGCTTGGTGGTGAAGAATGGATCAAATAGCTTGGCCACGTTCTTCTCTGGGATGCCTCGCCCTGAGTCGATGACCCGAAGCAAGAGAGCGTCAGACTCCTCTACCATGATGACCCGCACCCATTTCTCGCTAAGTTCCTTCACCGCGTCGATGCCGTTGTGGATGAGGTTGACCAGCACCTGCTCAATCTCCACCTCGTCGCAGAGTATCTTCGCTTCGCTCGCCAGCTCAGCCGTCACCGAAACATTGTTTCGTATGGAGGACGCCTCGGTGAGCACCAGAACGTCTTTGATGATTCCAGTAAGGGCGTGGGGCCGGTAGTCTTTTTGCTCGTTGCTACGAGAGAATTTCTTCAGGCCACTGACAATTTTTTGAATCCTCGCACTGGCTTCATTGATAGCTGTAACGTAGGCCGGATGCTTTTCTGGTTTGTCAGCAAACTTAGTGAGCATCCTAGCACTGCCCAAGACGATGGCGAGCGGGTTGTTGATTTCATGAGCGATTCCGGCCGCCATCTCGCCCAACGATGCCATCTTTACATATTGTTGCCGCTGCGCCCGCTCTAGTTCTAAGGCCCTTTTTACCGCCAGCTCTTCGGAGATGTCCTGCGAAATCGAGATGATGAGATGCGGATTGCCATTCGAGTCATAGGTGGGAACCAACCAGGTCCTAAGCGACTTGACTCCACCTGCCAGTGAAAACTCCTCGCTCAATTGCATGGCCCCGCCTTTGAACACATCCAAGTCAGTACGGAGACATACAGCGGCACGCTCGCCAGAGTAAATATCGCTATCTTTTTTGCCGACCAACCCATTCGCCTGCTGACCCATGAAATTTTTGGCCTCTTTGTTGGTCAGCGAGTACCGGCCTTCGTCCTTATAGTCTTTGACGAAAACCATGAGCGGAATGTTGCTAAGGATCGTGTTGAGAAAACTATTCAACTCGGCTGCTTTTTCCTTAGATTTCTCGAGTTGACGGATCACATCCTTCAGCTCGGACTCGCTGCTTTCTGTTACCATCTCGTAAATCGAAGTGAGGCCAGCTACCGTAAGCAAAGCGAGTGAGATTTGAATTGCCAAGGTGAATTCATATCCATCCACCTCCTCCGGTACCAATGGTAAGAGCGCTTGAAATTGCGCCAGCACAATGTAAAAAATGATCAGGCCGAATGCACTTGCCCAGACCCCACGTATGCCCGACAAGAAACCGGCAAAGATGGGCATGAAAGGGGCGAAAACGATGAGATGCGAGTGAACTCCACCCGAGAAAACGACGGATATCGAGTAGGTAAGGATCGTGATTGAAGTCTGCATAGCGGCAGCGAGAACGACTTTACGAGGCCTAACGAAGATGAAATAGTTGAGGGCCGAGCCCACCATGCAGGTAAACGATCCCAGCAGAACTGCAAGTGGCTGCTTGGAGATCAGAAAATGCGGCAATACGGACGTTAAAAGTGGAGCAAACGCGGAGATCACGGAGGCGTAGAAGACCACCTTCTCGCGTAAGGCTTCAGAACGCGACATCGACACCTTTGCCCAAGAGGCACGAGAATTCCCGCCTTTGTCGCTGCTTGTCATACCGCTTTCGTTCATGTTTCACTCTGCCTCGAGGTAATCCAGAGAAACTGCCGGATCGGTCCAATTGTCGATTCCTGTCACTCGCGAAGTTTAGGAGCTCTCTTCAAGCGGCTAGCGAGCTCGCTTCCGTCCCTAAATACTTCGGTATATTGATACGAACAGTGGTGCCCTGACCGAGTTCGCTGTGGACTGTAATCACCCCACCCATACGGTCCACTTCCGCCTTAATAGCTGACATTGCTGCACCGCGACCGGCAAGCTCGTTGCTTTGACTTACAGTGGTCACTCCGTCCACAAAGATCAATTGAAGAATCTGTTCATTTGAAAGCTGAGCCAACGCCTTGGCATCGATGCTACCGATTTCGACGGCTTTTTGGCCAATAAGCTGGGGATCTATGCCTTTGCCATCGTCAGAAAGTTCGATAGTAACGGTTGAATCAAGATCGGTGATGGCGATACCAATCACCGGTGGCCAGACCTTATGGGGACGATCTTCCTGATTTTCTATGCCATGGTACAAAGCATTTCTAATCAGATTGGGAAAATGCTGAACTAATTTTACGAAATGATAGCCTACTTTTGTATCAGTCCCGATCAACTTCAGTTGGGCAGGTTTATCCAAGAGTTTGGAGAAGCGCTGCAACTGACCTTCAATTGGCAGCAGGAATTTTTTGATTGGGGACATCTGCAAACCCCGGATATGATCGATCAAGACTGGATAAGCAGCGTGCGATGGCGCAACTCCTACTTGAATTTCTTGATACAGCCGATCGATGTCTTCCTGAAAAATAGCATATTCGATGGCCTGCAGTGAGTCGAGACCATCAATATTCAGAACATCAAAATGTTCTCGCAGAAAGCTATTGATGGAATCTTTAAGGAGTGTGATGTCAGCCCTTGATATTTTCGATTGAGCTTCGATGCCATGCACCAACTTTGTGGCGCTGTCTAGACCAAAAGATGAAAGATTACCTTTCATACTATGCAAAAGCCTGAGAGCATAGACACTTCGATTGCCCAAGAAATCTCTTTCAATCGTTTGCAAAGCCTCAGCAGTTTCTCGCAGCATGCTTAAGAAGCCTTCCTTATTGCGAAGGGCTTGCAATAGAATTTCATTCTTTTGATTGATACTTTCGACTGCAATTAACTTACTAATGTCGTTGATGGAAAAAAGAAGTGAACTGATGCGGCCCGTCCTGTCACGAACAGCTTTTCCATCAAGGGAGATATGCATATGCTCCCTCAGTGTGATGGAATGCGGTAGATTCGTGAACAGTACCTCTTCTGGCAAAAGATCTTCAAAAATCTGCAAAAGGCAGCAGCGAAGATGGGCTTTATGCTGAATATTTCTGCCTAAAATATCGGTAATATCGATATGATCTAAGTTCTTGTGATCAAAAAACGCAAGACAGGAGCGAGAATAGCCCGGTTGAATTTGGAGATCTCGGCCTATGATCAAGAATCCAGCCTGAACATTATTGACAATATTTTCGATCGATAGATTGCGTTCGGCCAGTTGATTGTACATAAACCTCGTTTGACTCTTATAAATCATGGTCAGGGCCAAAGAAAAAGCTATCTCGGCAAGCAGTACAAAAAAAGCCATGGTCTTCAGAGCAGGCAGATGTGGAAGCCATTCCGTCGTTATCTGACTAGGGCTCGTGGTATACACCAGCACGACGGCCACCATGCACAAGCCCGCGCTTATAGCTCCGTGCTTCAGATCAAGGACCAAAGACACCCCAAGCGGCACCATCGCAAGCCAGAAAATGTAGGTATTGAGCAGGTTGCCTTCTAACCAAGAAACCCCGGTTACAGCCATGATAACAAAGCTTATCAGAAGGTAGACCGCGGCCGTGACTTGGCTTGTAAAACGCAAAGTCAGTAGAGCCAACACCATGCCAACCATTGAAAGCAGACTTATCGGAGCGACCGCATTTAAACCGAGAGCATAAATCAAAGAAATATTGGTCATGGAAGATACCGATGCGACCATGGTCGCAACGACAAGATATTCCGCTTTCTTCCGATCATCTCCTCCAATCCGAGTGGAAATAAACGAATCCAATAGCTTTTTTGGCAATAAGGCCATGGCTGGTCTTTCCTGAATTAAAGAGTCGACTCTGCATGAGAGGTATCGACAGTTCGCCGACAAATTCGCTAAGAAATTTTTGCCTAGCCAGGAAAATATTAAATTTCAAGAGTATTCTGCAGATTGGCCTTCGCCATTTGCAGATCTTTTAAAGCCTCAATGCTGCGTTTTTTAATCTCATAGACTTTGCGCATCAGCTCTAGAAGGTCAGTACTGCCGCGAACCCCGCGATCAAAATCACTGACAATCTTTTTCTGCAAGTCTTCGGCTGTTTTCTGATGGACTGTCAAGGCTTGCAAAATGGAGCCAAGCGCAGCGATTTCGCGCTGATATTCATGAACCTTGTGCTCGACTTGATTCTTCAGATACTCCCTTTGAATATCCATCGCCTGAGCTTCGCCCATTTTTGCCGAGATTTCCTTACTAAGCTCAGCATTGTCCTGCAGATGAAGAGTGAAGCGCAAGCCGATGGATGTTTCCTGTTCAGGTAAAATGCCCGGCTCAGCTTTTCTATCGACATCTAGACCTGTATAGGATGCAAAGACATCGACTTCGGGACGCCACCAATCAGCCTTAATAGCAGAATCTCTGCGAGATGATTCCGCCTTAACTGCCAAGCTCTTCAGTTCCGGCAAGTCCCCGACACGCCCTAAATCAGCGAACTTAGGAATTTCAATCGCAGCCAGACTTTTGACCTGGATCGTCAACTCATGCGGCAGGCTCAGTGCAAAACTCAAATGGTCTTCGATTTCATGTGACTCTTTTTGCCAATAGAGCCGATCTCTTTCCAACTCCTGATCGAAGAGCTTTACTTCCAGCGCAAAGCTTTCGGCAAGAAGTCCAGTCTGGACTTTTTTGGCTATGGAGCGCCTTTTTTCACCTATCAACTGCGACATATCCTGGTTCACTTGCAAAAGGCTTCGAACACTTGCCAAGTGAATGTAATCATTTCTTACTTTGGTCCGTTCGCTCTGAAAGAAAGCTTGGGCATCGAGTTTTCGCATTTCAACTTGAGTATCGCGAGTCATCTGACGATTTTGGTCTTTACCACCTCGATAGACATTCGATGCAGCATCGACCCTCCAGAAAACGGCACTCTCTCCCTCGCTTTTGGCTTCTTTTTGCCCACGCAAGCCGCCTTCAAATCCGAACTTGGGCAGAAAAGATGACTCGACAGAACCTTGCCTCAACCGAGCCGACTCCGCTCTCTTATTGGCAGCCTGGACGCCCAGACTATTCTTTTGCAGAAGAGACGGGAGATCCTCGTAGCGAAGGTTTAAGCTTTCCTTTGCTTCAAGAGTGAGCGGTAGAAATAGCAGAAATGCAGTCGATACCCATGCCTTCATATAGACTTCCTTTAAAACCTGTTAGTCAAGATTATCAAATGCCGTAAGAAGCTCTTTATCCTTGTCCTTGAATTGGAAATCGAGGTTGAATGGCTTGCCAAGAATTTCAGGCATCTGACCTGCAAAAGACTTTCCATCAAAAGCCACTTCAAATTCCTTGTTCACCCATTTGCCCTTCTTCTTCATAGCCATCGTGACCTTGCCTTTTTTGTCCCAGCTCGCTGCATCCAGAGGCTTCATTTCAGCATCGTAAATATACACAAGAACCTTACCTTCGGGCGATCGAAGCAATTCAGCTTTATAGAATAGCTTGGCCTGCGAACCTAGTTTGGCATCTTTTTTTTCCACAACCGCTGACACCAGTCCTCCAAATTTTCCAGTATCAGAAAGCTTTGGACCATGACCTTCATCATGAGCAAAGCTTGGAATACTGAACATCAAGATGCCTGCTACAAAAAGTGAATTCAACTTCATACAAGATCTCCCTTATTCGCTTGAGCGCGAAGATATTGCTCAGAAGCCTTTTGACCGAAAAGGTAAAAGGCTGTCGGAGTAACAATTAAATCAAGCAGAGTCGATGATATAAGGCCACCGACAATGACCACGGCTACGGGATGCAGGATCTCTTTGCCAGGTTCTCCGGCAGAAAGAAGCAAGGGCACCAAAGCCAGACCAGCTGTAGAGGCTGTCATAAGAACGGGAATCAGCCGCTCTAAGGTTCCTCTTAAGATCATCTCCTTACCAAAGGTTTCACCTTCTTCAGTCATAAGATGAAGGTAGTGACTGACCATGAGAATTCCATTTCGGGAAGCAATACCACAGAGAGTGATGAAAGCGATTAAAGTCGCCACCGACAAGACACGTTCCGTTAGGTAAATGGCCACGATACTGCCGATGAGAGCTAAGGGCACATTAATCATGACTTGGACACTGAGGACCCACGAACGGAAGTGAATATAAAGCACCACAAAAATGCCCAGCAGGGCCAACATCCCTAAAACAGCGATTCTTTTGGAAGCCTGCTGCTGGCTTTGAAATTGTCCTCCAAGTTTCAAAAAGTATCCTGATGGAAGCTTTAAACCTTCCGAGAGCTTGCTTTGAATTTCCTGAACAGTCGAGCCCAAGTCCCTGCCCTGAGTATTGGCCGATATTACTATTCTGCGTTGCATATCTTCGCGATTGATCATGTTGGGTCCGCTGCCTTGATAGACTTCGGCGACATCTTCCAGTTTCACCCCTTGACCACTGGGCATGACTTTGATCAGAGTCGCACCAATACTCTCTGGTGTAGCCCGAGACTCGTCATCCATTCGCATGAAGATATCATGGATTCTTTGACCCTCAATAAATTGCCCCAGAGAGTCACCATTCAAAGCAGTTTCGAGGTCGTCAGCAAGAGCACCAGCTTTCATTCCATACTTGCCCGCTGCCTCTCGATCCATAGCGATTTTGAGCTGCGGGATCAGAACTAAGGGTTCCACTTGCAAATCAACGACTCCGGAGGTCTTTTCCAAAAGGTTGAATGCTTCCCCAGCGAGGCGCCTCAGCTCACTTAAATCGGGGCCAAATATTTTCACAGCAATCTGGGCCCGAACCCCAGAAAGAAGATGGTCCAAACGATGTCCAATGGGTTGACCGATGTTGACATAAACATCACCCGTGGCTTCAATTTTTTCTCGAATCTCCTTCAATACAAGAGGACGGGGTCGCCCTTCCTGTTTAAAGTCGACATCTATTTCGCTCCAATGCACCCCCTCGGCGTGCTCGTCCATCTCTGCTCTTCCCGTACGCCGAACAGTGGATAAAACCTCCGGTACAGAAAGTATTGCTTCCTCAATTTTGACGCCGAGTTTATCGGAAGCAGCGAGTGAAATGCCAGGCGAAGCAGCCACGCCGATGGTCGCCGTGCCTTCATTAAACTGAGGCAAAAAGTTGCGGCCCATCTTGGGCAGCAGACTTAAAGAAAAGAGGAAAAGACCGATGATAAAGGCAAAGACCAACCATGGTTTCGGCATCGAAAAGAGCACAATTCGTTTGGTAGACCGTTTCATAAACCGAACGAGCCATCCTTCTTTGCTATGGGATATAGCCTTGGATTGCGGCAAAAAATAGGCACAAAGAACGGGGGTGATCGTCAAAGAAACCATGAGAGAAGCAAGAATGGAAATGACATAAGCCACCCCAAGAGGCACAAACAAGCGACCCTCAATGCCACCCAAGGCAAAGAGCGGCAGAAAGACCAAACATACGATCACAGTGGAAATAACAATAGAGCCTCGCACTTCTGATGAAGCCGCATAAATCACTCGCAAGGGATGCTGCGGCGCAGGCAATTGCTTATTTTCCCTCAATCGCCTAAAAACGTTTTCAACATCGACAATGCCAAGCAAATAATTTCCAAGGTCTCGATGATTCTGGTTTATCGCACGCCCGAGGAAATGGCTATTCAATTGGTATTTGG
>JBGSRE010000052.1:0-2173 GCA_041737755.1 Oligoflexus sp. | reverse complement strand
CCAAATACCTCGTCTTACGAAGCGTATATTTCGGCCTTTGATACACCCCTCAAGTTGAAGTAACTCTTGCCGAAGCTTTTACTTGTTGGCATTCATTATCAATTGGCTTAGGGATTATGCTAAAAACCAGAATTCATTTCTTGGGTATATGGCTTCTCCTCCTTGCTTGCAATAAGTTGCAAACAGCTGGTGAATCCAACCCTGTTGCTTTCTCGGGTATTAGCTCCGTACAAGCGAGTTCAGACAATAGCCTGATTCTTACCTGGAAAATCCCATTTACCGTTTTCGTGGAGAACTACGAAGTCTATGTCCTCCAGCTCACCCCGGAAGACATGAAAACTTTAACGGAAAAGGCCAGCAAAGAAGCCGAAAAAGTCGCCAGCACCGATACCACGGCCAAAGCTGAAAGCACCGATAGCAAAGATGTTTCCAAATCCGTGCAACCGACCGGGGATCTCGATCCGGTAACCAAGGGTAAACTGGTGGCCTTGGTCAGTGCCGATCGCAGTTCATTCCGCACGGCCAGCCTTGATGAAGGCATCTATCTCTTCCAGGTAAGGGCGCTCACCACAGATGGACGCCGGGATGCCAACACCATGGCCCGTATCGTCCAAATCGATGCCGGCCAGCTCTTCAAGGGTCTGCAAATCGCTGAAGTGATTGGCAGCTCCGCGCACCTCAAGTGGATCCACTATCCGAATATTCGATCGACTGATGTCTACCAGTACACCATCTACAAGGGACCGGCCTTCAATGAAAAGATCGCCTACACCAAAGACTCCGAAGTCAACTATTCCCTGCTAACAGAGAATAGCGGCGATACGCTCTATTTCGGCGTTCGCTTTGTAGATGCACAGGGTGTCGAAGATACCAACACGACCTTGATTCCTCTCACTGTTCCTGTCATCAATAAAAACTACCTGGGCTGTGTTTCCGTTCAGGGACTAGGTTCAGATCGCATGAAGATCAATTTCGAATGGCCCTCCGAAAATTACAAGTCGATGAAGATCTATCGCGACCAGCAAGAAGCGTTTGTGACCCAGGATCGGAATGTGACGAGCTTTATCGATCGCGGACTGGTCGAAGGCGAATACTACACCTATACCTGTCAGGGCATAACCGGTAAGGATATCATCGCCGGCAGCAATCAAATCAAAGGCGCCACGCTTTCGAGCAATCCACCGACCTTCCGCGGTATCAGCAACGTCGTAGCGAACAGCGCGCAGTCGGCAACGGTATCGTGGGGAGTGACCACTGGTGTTCCAGCCCAAGCTTTCCATGTCTTTGCTAATCCCGGCGTAGCCGTGAACTGGGCAGCGGAACCAAGCAAGAAAGTCGAGCCAAGCGTCCTCAACGAGTCTATCAAAGGCCTGGGCGATGATCTGCCGTATGCTTTTGGGGTTCGAGCTTGCGGTGTGAGCGTCTGCGATCCCAATACCGAACAGCTCTTGATCACAACTCCGGATGATGGCGCTCCAAAAACCCTGGGCGCGGAAAGTGCCGTTGTCACCAGTGGCAAAATCATCATTCAAGCCCCATGGACTGCTGAGCAGGGCGGCATAAATAAACGCAAAATCTTTGTCAAAATAGGCGGTGAGCCTAGTACTGATATTCAAAGCTACACTCTGACCCAAACATTGAACGTTGCTGACCCGACTCAGCCTCCCGTGGTCCTGACTTTGCCCGATGTGATCAGCGCTCGAACCTATCACATCATTGTTCGCGACGAGGATAAACATGGCCAGCTCAACAGGAGTACTAAGGTCGTGACTGTCACCGTCGGTGATCTGCGTCCACCTGACTTTAACGGCCTGAATGCCAATGGCTTACTGGTGGGCGCCTCAGGTCAAGAGGAGACCACCCTCATGGCCAATTTCCGAGCAATCCAAAACTATACGCAGCATCCTCGGGGTGCCTTCGCCTATCGCTTCTATGTGCGAGAAGGCGGTGGCGCATCCTGTACTGAAGATCATTATAAATTCTCGGTCGATGCCCTCTCGCTTCCAGAAGGCGAGACCAATTACAGCATACCTGGGCTGAAGGCTCGCACCCTCTATTCGGTTTGCGTGAAAGTGATCGATGCCAATTCCAATCTTTCAAGCAACACAAACTATCTCTCGCGGCAAACTCAGGATAAGAGGGCACCAGACTTCGATGGACTGCAGACCTTAAG
>JBGSRE010000047.1:0-2602 GCA_041737755.1 Oligoflexus sp. | reverse complement strand
CCGCTGGCCACAGGATAACTTTGTTCCACACCTTCGGCACTTTTAATGATCAATTCCCAAGTAAAGCCATCTTTATTCACGCAGGCACTTGGACCATTGACCATCACGAGGGAAGCCATCAATCGGTCCAGTTCGGTGGCTTGAGCCAGGGCAAGGACCTTCGGTCCTTCTGAACGCTCCTGAGCTCCGCAGCTGCAGCTGTTCAAACGCAGATTCCTGCTCGACTTTTCAAATTCATAGATGGTCTCTTCCTCCTTGCAACTGCCCTCTTCGGCATTGGCAAGCGCAGGACAGGCCATATACTTATGAACGGTAAAGCTTTTGCCTCCTTGCTTCCACATCTGGGTTACCAGCAGCTCGGGCATGTCCAGGTCGACCGGCACCCGGGGGTTGGCTGGGCCCGATTCAGCACTGCGGTCGACGGATCCAGTGAAATCTAAGTCTTCGCTTGAGCCATCGGTATCAACCTTGACTCGAGGATTGACAGAGTCGTCACTGGTTTCTCCCCTATTGTGCCGGCAGGCACCTAGGGTCAGTATCAAACAGACTGCAATGAGGATTCCTCGCGGCATAGACGCCTCTTCTTTTGTCAAATATGCTCATTATATAATCTTTTTCACGGAGTCACCAGTCAGGATCAAAGGGCGAGTTCATCCAGGTCGGCCAAGGACTCTTCCACTTTTTCCGGTTCATGAAAAGTGGCGATGTGAAAGAGGGCATCGCCCTCATGCACAACGGGCAGCATAGAGGCACAGATGACGATCCCTTCGACTTTGGTTTTCACGGTTTCAATTTCATCGCCATACGGATCGGAGATCACCCCAATGACCTCATCTTTGTGCACGTGTTTACCAATACGCGCCAGGAGTCGAATAATGCCACTGCGAGTGGCTCGAATCCAATAACTGCTTTTGGCGATGAACGGCTTTTTATGGCTACGATCCAGGCGAGGCAACCTTTTAGCAGGGTCTAGCATGCCGATCTCATACATGACCGAAACGATTCCATTCAAAGCCACCTTGATCACCCGATCGTCAAAGCGAAGAGCCTCACCGCCTTCAAACAGCAGCATCGGTAGATTTCGTTCGAGCACGGCCTGACGCAAAGAACCATCTCGGACGTTGGAGCGAATGATCACAGGGATGCCAAAGGCTTCGGCCAGACGCAAAGCTTCTGGATTGTCGATATCAGCTCGAATCTGGGGCAGATTTTTGCGATGCACCGCCCCTGTATGCAAGTCGATGCCATGGCTGGCTTTGGCTACAATTTCAGTCATAAACACATTGGCGAGACGGGAGGCCAGCGAGCCCCGGGCCGAACCGGGAAACGATCGATTCAGATCGCGACGATCCGGTAAATAACGCGAAAGATTGTTAAAACCAAAGACATTAACGATCGGTATGACGATCAAAATGCCCGATATTTCTTTGAGCTGGCGAAGGTCCAAGAGTCTTTTGCAGATCTCTACTCCATTCAATTCATCGCCATGGACCGCCGCCGATACGAAAAGACTCGGGCCATCCAGTTTGCCGCGAATCACTTCGACGGGAATGCTAATGTCCGTATTGTCATAGAGCTTGCCAATTTTTAGATGGATCTTTTTCCGTTCGCCTCGCCCTATAGCATGGCCCGAGAACATGAACGGTTCTTGATTCGATGCCAACTCCAGGCTATCGACTGGATGGGCAGTGAGCGGCTGCGCCTCCGGCGCTCCGTCGTCAAAAGAAGAGCCCGAAAAATCACTCATGATCAATCCACTGAAGGCTTTTCATCGACCTGAAAGAGCGGCTTGCCAACGGGGCCAATTCCAACTGTGCCACTGCTTTTCTTTTCGCGTTTGACGGGAGCTGCTTCTTCGGCATTGTCTTTTTTCTCCTGTCGCGCTGTTTGCTTCTTCAGTAGGCTCTGCTGCTCATATTGCACCCGACGACGCGCGGCGTCTTCATCAGCCAAGAGATGCCAGGCTCGCTGATACTCATCAAATCGTTCGGGCTTAAACTTAATGGCCTTGTCGAACAGGTCCAGTTCTCCGCAACTATAATAAAGTCTTGGCAAATACTGCCGAGCCACTTCTGGAAAAAACTCTTTTTCCGAAAGTTGCTGCAGGTAAGGGATCGTTTCTTTGATGCGATTGAGCATCAGGAGGGCTTGCACGGCATCAAGACAAAGGAAATTCGGCTTATTAAAGCGTTCATAGGCCATTTCTATAAGCCGCAGGGCCAGCTTCGGCGCTCCTGAAAAGAGATAAAGATCAATCAGAGGCAGGATGGTGCTCATTTCGAAGATCCCCTGCTTGATCGCCGACACGAGTATTTTTTCGGTCATCTTCAAATCATCGAGGCGCCGATAGTAGAGCGCCAGCGCCGCCGTGGCCAGAGGCGCTTTTTGTCCCGACTGCACGATATCGGTCAGCATCCGAAAGCCAGTCTGAACCTGGCCTTCCGCCATTTTTGCAGAAACCTTCCTGAGCTCAAGCAGATAGCCTGTTGACCATTTTTCACAAAGCTGGTCAAGTCCTTCGATCAGAGTTTTGGGCGAAATAGGCTTGTTGACCATCACCGATTCACCCATGCTCGCCATACACTTAAAATCTATTTCATTG
>JBGSRE010001018.1:0-2400 GCA_041737755.1 Oligoflexus sp. | reverse complement strand
TCTATACGGTTTGCACCTCGCCAAGGAACCCATTCGTCGCGATCGTCGGGCGATAGTTTGCGAGGGTTATATGGATGTTCTCCAGCTCTGGCAGGCCGGTCTTCCGCAAGCTGTTGCCTGTCTCGGCACCGCCCTGACCATTCATCATCTGCGGCGTTTGGCGGCTTTAACGCCCCGCGTGTATTTGATCTTTGACGGTGATCGCGCCGGACGAGCTGCCACCCTGCGCACAGTTTCATTGGCTTTGGAAGTGCCACAGACGGAATTTAAAGTTGTGGTGCTCCCCGAGGAACATGATCCTGATACTTTTGTGAAAGCTTACGGCACAGCCGGCATGGAGCAGCAGCTGGAAACCGCGCAAAATCTGTTGGAATTTGCGATTCAAGCACGCCTCATGGAAACCCATGACCTGGGTGTACCGGATCTGATCAGTAAAGAATTTGTCCCCTGGTTGCAATCTGTTGAGGACCATGTCCGCCGCCAGTATCTGTTGGTGCGCATTGCTGAACTCACCGGAGTACCAGCCTCAGAAATAGAAAAAAGCGTGAAACCTGAGACTATAAAGCGAGCCATTCCTGCGAAAGCTGAAGCGACGAAGGCCGTTCCCATCCGGGCTCCTTTGCAAGCGCTTAAGGGTGCTGAGTTAGAATTTATAGCTCATCTTTATTTCTCCAGGCCTGGTGAAATCGAGATCGACAAGGCCGAGCAATGGCTCAAGACCCAGCTCGAACTGGATGAGCTTTGGCTTGAATTCGCCTTGGAAATGGTGAAGGCTTTGCGTCGTCAGCTGGTTCCTGCTGAATTGAATAAAGCCCACTGGACCGCTGTGGTCATTCCCGAGGCCTTGGCCATCATCGAACAGTTAGAAAAAGACGCCCCTGCTTATGTGACAACATCGCGCCAAACGCAGATGGAAAAACTCGCGACTCAGGTGCGGCGCAAGGCTTTAAAAGAGAGCCTATCCCGCCTCAAACAGAATCTTATGCGTGGCACAGAAGAAGAGCAGAAAGAAATTTTAGCCGCCGTAGCGCGCATCACCAAAGAACTCAACGCGGCCCTTACGGAGGCTCGCAGTTCCACTTAAAAGGATTGTTTCGTATGAATGAATTTGTTTTTGCCGGATTTTCCCGTCGATTGGCGGCATTTTGTTTGGACCTTGCTTTCTTTACCTTCTTTATATGCGCTATTAGTTTTATCCTGGTCTTTCCTACCGTGCTGATCGGATTTTTTTCCGCGGTCAGTATGCTGACCATCACGCTGTTCACAATCGCCCTTTGGCTGGGCGGGATGACTTTCTTTTTCGGCCTCCATTGGCTTTATTATGCCGGATTCGAAGCGTCTTACCTGCAAGCGACTCCAGGCAAAGTCGTTTTAGGTCTTTATGTGTGCGATGACAACGACGAACGTATCACGCTGAAGCAATCGACGATTCGTTATTTCAGCCGGTTTCTTTCGATGTTTTTGCTCTATTTTGGTTATTTGATTTCATTCTTTACGGCAAAAAGACAAACTTTGCATGATCTTCTGAGTCGTACATTGGTAGTTCGTGGAGTGCCGGCGGCCAAGAGACGGGTTGCTGCTCTTCAGGCAAACATCGAAGTGCAAAGCGGTACCTTGGCGGCGCTGCCGGCGATAACATAAGTTTTTGGCGCACCATAATGTATGGTTCGAATCGTGGAGAACCGAAGAAGTCAGACGCATTGCCCATCACATTGACGCCAGAACTCGCTTAATTTCCCTTAGATTTCATCTATTCCGTAACGCCGTGTGCAGCATTCTAGAGAAAGTATAAGTCAGGAAAGTTAAAAACTGCTTGCCATGAACGCTGCTTGCATTTTTGGCTAGCGGTATTTATAACTATAAATTAAACGTGCTGCCTCAGTACGCACGACTTCAGGTTCTAGCAAGCCAAAGAGACACTTCAACAGCTGCGGAGAATCTTTCTACGTATGTCTATTAAGAAAAAAACCGCCACTAAGGCCAAAGAGTCTGGGAAAGCAAAAGCAGTGAAAAAAACAGCTGCCAAGAAGAAACCAGCAAAGGCCAAGAAAGTCGCGGCCAAGAAAACAGCAACTGTCGCTGCTGCACCAGCATTGACAGGCAAGAAGAAGGAAAAATCTGCAGGCACCAAGAAAGTTGGCGAAAACAAAGCCGATCGCCTGCATGAGGATCCTGAACTTGAGATGATGGACGACGATGATGATGAAATCCTCGACGACAGCGACGATCTAGGGGCCTTGCCTGACGATGAGGAAGACCTCGATGACGCTAAAGCGGCACCCATCGAAGATTTCGATGAAATTCCGACGAAGCCGAACAAAAAAGAGATCAGCAGCAAGCTGATCAATAAGCTGAATGCCATTTATCAGAAGAAGGGTACCTTAACCTTCCGCGATGTGG
>JBGSRE010001009.1:0-4588 GCA_041737755.1 Oligoflexus sp. | reverse complement strand
TGGCTGCTGGTCAGAAGATCTATAACACGAACTGCCAGGGCTGCCATGGGGCACTCCCCGGTGAAAAACAAGGCCGCACTGCCGCTCAGATCCTATCTGCCTCTGGAGTTGGTTCGCATAGAAATATTACGCCATGGCCTGCCGCTGCAGCTTCGACGCTTTCTGCTCAGCTCGCTGCTGATTCCCTGTCGATGGCTTTGAAGTAAGGTTCGAATCCGGTCCGCTTGCCGGCCGGATGGCGAGTTCCAAGCTTTGACCCGGGGCCTTTGTGGCTTCCGGGTTCATGACTTTTCGCGGTTCAAAAGCGATGTTCCCAAATTGAGTTTAAACCAGGTTCCGGCATGAAGTAGGCTGGCTCTCGTTTTTATGAACACAGTCGAAAATCGATATAAAATACTCACAAGCAATCGAAATCTAAGCGAAGTCGTGCTGCTCAGATAGCGATCTTGCGAATTCTTTTCAGCTGCATCATCAGTATTTTATGATAAACCTCCGGAAGCATGTGCTTCAGGCGATAAATGAGTTCGGATTCCAAGCTGCAGTTGATGAGAAATTTACCCTTTTTCAGCCCAAGGACAAAAGTCGTGGCGACCACTTGGGAAGAAATGGTTCTCATGCCTTCCGAAAGGGCGCGAGTCTCTCGAGGCTTCGTGCGATTCTCAATATCAAAACCCGGTGTCAGAGTATCGGGAGGACACAGAACGCTCACTTGAATTCCATCGAAAGACAATTCCTGTCGCAAGCTTTCGGCAAGTCCCATGATCGCAAATTTGGTGGGAGAGTAGGAACTGTAGCCGAAACAACCCATATAACCCAGCATAGAAGCAGTCATGGCAATGAAGCTGCCCGACTTGAGATGCGGTCGACAGGCTTTAACGAGATAGACGGCTCCCATATAATTCGTCGCCATCTGCTTTTCGAATTCTTCTGTTGGAGTTTGATCAAAATACTGAGGATGGGCGTATCCTGCATTGCTAATGCATCCATCGAGACGGCCAAAGTCGCTGATAATTTTCTTGATCGTCTCTTCAACTGCGGAAGCTTGGGACATATCACAGGAGTATGTTTCAAGCTTGATTTTGCGATGTTCCCGCCGGATGTCGATAGCAGTGGCTAAAAGGTTAGGTTCGCCGCGCGCGATGAGCGCAAGATGCGCTCCTTCGCTCGCTAGTGCCTTGGCGATATCTTTGCCAATTCCCTTGGAAGCACCCGTGACGATAATGACTTTATCTTTAAGCATCAATAATTCCCGTCTTACGCTCGGCTCGTTATTTAAATAGAGTGAGCTAATTTGATGATTTTTCGTTTTATAAGGGCCTTTGTGCCAGCGAGGAGTATATCTCTGGGTGTTCCTCCCTCGGACCAACTATAATTTTTCGGCCGGGATTTGCTGAAAGTCTCTCGAATCCGCCGCGTGATGAGATGATCGTGCCGAGGGCGAAGAGTTCCGAGTTCATGTCGCTTGGCAATATCAGCAAAGACCTGGATCACTTGCTCTATTTGAGCTGGCGTATGGGTCGCCATAAAACTCGTTCGAATGATACCAGAACCGAAGGGAACCGCAGGGTAGATCACGGGTGTCGCAAATATTCCAAGATCGAAAAGTTCCTTGGCAATTTTGCAGGTTAAACCTTCATTTCCAACGAGGACGGGAATGATCGGAGTTTCAGAATGCAGTGTGTTTAAGCCCATTTCCTTAAAGGCGACGCGAACTTTTACTGCATTCCGCCGTAAGTTACTGATCCTTTCGGGTTCTGCTTGCATGATGCGCAGCGCCTCTAAGGCCGCGGCCACCTGTCCAGCGGGCAACCCTGCTGTAAAGATCATGGACCGAGCTTTATGCCGAATAAAGTTGATCGTTTCGCTATCCCCAGCGATAAAACCACCTACCGATGCGAGGGATTTGCTGAAGGTGCCGACGATGAGATCGACTTCGTCGTTGAGGTCAAAATGGGAAGCGGTCCCGCGCCCACCATGACCAATCACACCCAGCCCATGGGCATCGTCGATCATGATCGGAACCTTCTTATTTTGCTTGCCCTTTGCAGCCGCAAGCATCGCCGGCAGATCAACGATGTCACCGCCCATACTAAAGACACCGTCAGAGATTATGATACAGGGCTTTTCCTCTCGAACGGGTTCCAATTTATGTTCCAGATCTTTCATATCATTGTGCTCATAGCGGAGCACTTCTGCTTTGGACAGGCTACACCCACTGATAATACTGGCATGATTTTCTGAGTCACTCAGAATTGTGTCGGCTGGACCGGCGATCGCTTCGATAGCTGCCTGATTGGCTAAGAAACCTGTGGATAGCACGAGTGCCGACTGTTTACCCAAGAAACTCGCCAGTTCACCTTCGAGTTCAGCATGCAAATCAAGATTGCCATTGAGCAGACGTGAGCCCGTGCAACTCGTTCCATATTTTTTACTCGCTGCGCTCGAAGCCTCGATAACGCGTGGATCCGTCGCTAGTCCAAGATAGTTATTGGATGCCGTCATGATAATGCTTTTACCGCCATAAATCATATTGGATCCATCGAATCCCTGGCATTGACGGTAAAAACTATAAAATCCTGTCTGAGTGAGAAATTCAGCATCAACAAAATCATAGCATTTGGAAAATATATTCATAAAAAACCTTCATTAAGTTTGCAGATATTGCCGCTTTGAACTGAGTGCTAACTGTTTCTATCGACCAAGTTCCGCACCAGAGCTAAGCTCTCACCAATGATAAGGCGAGATTTGTTATGCTCTTGCATGTAATTAAGATTAAGCATGGCTTCGGCATCTTTGAAATTCCCCTTTTTCTCGCCGAAATCGACGTTTAAATTCCGATCAAAAAAGACCAGTGCCGCGGAACCGCCCACTTCGAAACATCCGAGAAGTTCGCCTTTTTGGATGCGCTGACCATCTTTAACTTTAACGTTGATCGTATTGATTGGCGTCAGACCAATAGCGACAAATGCTAGGCGAGTTCTATCGTCTCTCTCGATGATAACAACGCCTCGGGTATTTGCTGCACAGTAACCATCTTCCAAAAACAGACCCAGACGACCGTGGGTGCTGGCTTCAATGCGTTTGGCATGCAGTATTGTGCCGTCCGAAGGCGCATACCAGCAATGATTGTCGACTGCACTCAGCCATATAAATGACGCCGCACCTCCGGCGAATGATTGCAGCCAAGGCGCAGCATCGTCACCAAGCACAGCCTCGATTTCAAAATGACTCTGTTTGCTGATAAAAGACCGTAGCTTTTGCGTCTCGGCAAACGATGCATAGGATCCATCGCAAGGAGCTATCATGAGATCTTGGTTGCCAGGATCCGCGATCGGACGGGTATCTTTACCAGGTGCGTGAGTAAAGAGATCGTTCACTGTTTTATAGCTGTCGATATTATTTTCCAAATCTCGATCGGGGTCGATGCCTAAAATCCGACACCATTGAAGGCGCTCTTCATGGCCACGGAGTGGCGACATCGCCAGGGCTAAGGCTGCCTTGTCAAATCTCTGATTGAGACGATGAAAAAGCTGAAGACGGGTATAGGCCCAACGCCGAAACAGTGCAAATCGAGCCAAAAAATTACCAAGGCTCATAGCCAGTCGCCAGGCGAGGATAGTGAAGAGGGTGGATGCCGGCACGGTAGCACCAACAACTTCAACAAAGTTAGCCAGTACGGGATCATTCGTGAATTTAGAAATGAGTCGCCCCAGCAATGAGAGCAGGCGACTTTTCAAGGGCTTTGAATTTTTTTTTAAGGGCGATACTACTGTGGATTGCATGATGTCTTTCCTTCGGATTCGCGACTTGGTTCTTGAAGGAATCCTTGCTCCCCAAGAAAGGCTTTCCAGCCCAACAATAGACTGGCTGCTTCGAGCCGCTGCTCAGCTAGCGCAGCATGGACAGTCAGGGCGATCGTAAGCTGTCCATTCCAAGACAAAGCCGTTGCAAAAAGTGGGCAGTTTGGATCGACGGGCGGAAAAATAGCTTTGCTCTTCACCCGCGTGTCGCCACGGATTGCTCCGATATTGCTGAAGATAGCGAACCACTGGCCTGTTTTGGCCATTTTGAGTTCGTCTTGCCTAATAATTTTGCAGTAGAGATTTCGATTCAGTAAGCTGAGAACTTGAATGACGCGTAAGGCTCCCCAATGCAAATGCGCAGCAAGCTGCTGAGACAGGGTCTGATGGACCTCTTGCAAAGAGAGTGGGCCTTCGAGAGCCATAAATAAAGGGACAGCGTAGTTGCCAAGCGCATCGTCGAACTGGACAGATCCACGCATGTTAACAGGTACACTCCATCGGCATCGGTGCCCTGTCTGTCCTGATTGAATGCCGATGGCGCGATGGAGACTCCAGAGCAAGAACGCGGTCATAGAGATACCTCGTTGCCGAGTCCAGGCGTGAAGGGCCTTGGTTTCGGCCAAGGAAAGAATCTCCGATGCACGGGAGCGACCGACGGCGTTCTGATTTTTCTTGAAAGTCGGTTGGGGTGGGTAGAGCAAAAGCCGCAGGTAATGGCCAAGTCCCAGGACTTGCTTTCGCCAAGAGGGACGCTTTGCTCGCGAGTGCTTGGGCAGGGTCATGGG
>JBGSRE010000985.1:0-27532 GCA_041737755.1 Oligoflexus sp. | reverse complement strand
CCACGACGATTTCAGCAACATCCTCGCTCAACAGATCACGGGTGGTTTTTAAAACCAAGTCTGGCTCTTGATAGAGCAGAGCGGGCGCAGAGCTTTTGCTGCGGCGCTCCTGAACGGCATCCCAAACCTTGAGCCTCGCCTTGTGCCCGTCCTCAAACGCACGCTGGGTATCCCTATTTTTCAGGAGCAGGTGATGCGGATTGCAATGACTGTTGGCTGCTTCAGCGCCGGCGAGGCGGATCAATTGCGCAGGAAGATAGGCAGCTGGAGCTTGCATAAAGAGGTCGGTCCTATTGTCAAAAAATTCGAAGATGGCATGCGTCGCGGCGGAGTCGAGGAGCATTTCATCACGCAAATTGTGGGTCATCTCAAGGGTTTTTCCAACTATGGGTTTCCAGAATCTCATGCGGTGTCATTCGCCCTCTTGGCCTACGCTTCCAGCTTTATCAAATGCCACCATAAGGAGGCCTTCTATACAGCTCTCTTCAATTCGCAGCCTATGGGCTTCTACTCCATTCATGCTTTGCTGCATAGCGCCCGCCGGGAGGGGATCGAGTTTCGACCCATCGATATCAATCGCTCTGACTGGGATAGTCAATTGGAAGCGACAGCTCATGCAGGTGTCTGGGCCATTCGACTCGGCATGCATCTGGTGGGAGGACTTTCACAAAAAGGTGCGGAACGTATTCTGAATATCAGGAAACAGCAAGGGCCCTGGACGGATCTGAACCAGTTCCTTCGCCAGAATATCAGCCACAAAAACGATCTGACTGCGCTGGCTGCCGCCAATGCTCTGGAGGGCTTTGGCATTGCCCGAGCGCAAGCCATTTGGCTCGCAGAGGCGGTTCCCTTCGCGCCTGTGCTCGATCATGAACACCCCTATGATTTCGGCCAGGAAAGTGAGCAGCAGAGGGTGGAAAGGGATTTTGCCAGCTTCGCGACCACTCTAGGGAAGCATCCAAGCCAACTGCTGCGTGAGGGTTACTGGACCTATGATGTGGCCCCGAGCAAACTGGATCTTGCCGTACACCTCGGACAAAAAGCGGATCGCAGTATCGTTTATGTCTTTGGTTTGGTTCTGGTGCGCCAGGCGCCACTCACCGCCAAGGGCATGGAATTCTTTACGCTGGAAGATGAGACGGGATTTATCAATCTGGTATTCAATCCACAGACCCTGGCTCTTTACAAAAACATCGCTCACACGCAATCTTTTCTTTGTATCAAAGGACGGCTGCAGCGGACCCAGGAAGGTCACTCCATACTTGTTCAACAGGTTCTGGAACGTCAATTAAAAGATCCAAAACTCACGGCTATAAAGGATCGACCTGCGCGTTCAAACGATGTGACAAAGACCCCAGAAACTTTCCGTAAACTGCCACCGGCACGCAACTTTCATTGAAGAAAATCAAAGCTTGCCCTTTTGAATCAACAGCCGCTGCTCTTCCATGATTTTGGCCAAAGGAATGCGACCATCCAAATCCAATTGGATGGCAATGGCACGATCGAATACCCGCAGTATCTGACCTTTTACCGACACTGTGCCACGCTTATTAGGAAAATGAATGGTGCCTTCCAGATAGTCCTTCTCCATAAAAAGAGCACCCTTTTTAAAAGAGAAACGGAACCCACCTTCCGAAATATCAAGCACCGGGAACTTGCCCTGATCACAATGAAAGACTGGATGATCGGGAGCCCGATAGAAGATCCGATAGTACTCTCGTTGATTATTGTCGCCACCCACCATACCGATCCACCCTCCTAACCAGATCATTCTAACAAAGAATCACTGCTCTGGCTTCTTTTTGCTGGGTTTTCCTCGATTCGTTTTTTCACCAGCACGAGTCTTCGCATCGGGCACAAAAGGAATCTTTATCATCACCTGATCCACCTGATCCATGCGTAGGACTGGCTGAAACACGAGGTAGTAGTAGCCCTTTTCGCCCATCAGAGATCGAAAAATACCCGATTCGGAAGTCGCTGGAAAATCAAAGTCGTCTATCAGTATCGGCCGAGAAGTACCAGCCTGCCAACGGATAAAGACTCTTTTGCCCTTGGGTTCCATGGAGCGTGATGAAAACACTGCTCTTGGATAACCTGGCCCGGCCAGCAAACCAATACGGGATTTGTTCAAATGAAAGCGACCGAGATAGACTCGGCGACCCGAGAGGAGGGAACGACAACCCGCCTCCTCCGCCTGCGGAATATCCACCACGAGCTTGGTCGCCACTTTCAGATTGAGGTCCATATGGGGTTCGAGCTTGACCGGAACACCCGCAGGTAAACCCTCGTTCAACTTGATCCACTGTCCTGCAAGAATAAAACGATCGACCTGCACCGCGCTGGTCTTCAAAGAAAATTTACAAGTGCCTAATTGAATCGAAATCACCGATGCTGACGGATTCTTTGCCTGCTCAGGCGCGGCTTCAAAGCGATCGATGCTCTTCCCCACCGAGAAAGGCAAAGGCAGCGAACTTTCAAAGCCAATCGCGGCTTCACTGCGCTGCAGATCGCTGAAGTAGCCTTTATCGTCAACCTTGTCCTCATCATCTTCCAAATCCAAGGCAAAATCGTCCTCATCGGTCGAAGACCGACGTGGCGCTCCACTGCAAGCGAGCAGCGTGACCATGACCATCCATGTCATGACAAAGCGAACCATCCCTGCTCCGGGATTTTAAGATTTTCCTACCCATCAACGCTTCGGCTGAAATGATCGAAAACTTACAGAAAGAGGAGAAAGGGACACAGGCGGGGGCTTTGCGACACACGCACGAAGATCATTTAAATCTTTAATTTCATAGTATTACAAAATAATGGGGCTGGCGTAATCTCTGCAATAAGAGTTGGCAGGGCCGTTGCCCTTAGGAAAAAGAGGAACAAGATGAAAACCTGGTACATTATTCTGATCTTATGCGCTCTGAACCAACCGGCCCTGGCTAAAGACAACAGCTTGCCACAAGTCGAAATCGACACACGCCCTGATAGTTTTGTCCAAATCAATGTTGGCCCTGGCGCTGAAGAGGATCAATACCTAAACCTCAGCAAGGAACCCGACACCTTACGCAGCAAAGTCAGACGCTATCCCGATTACAATGCCGACGCCCATGCCTACTACGATAGAGATATGAGGGAAAGAATTCGGCTTTTGGAAATCGCCGTGCGGCAATTACAGAGTGAAGTCTATCGACTGCGCACGCAAAGATCGGTCACCACCATTGAAACACGAAGACGCCCCTCCTATGCCTGCATGCTATCCACCGCTTTCGGTGGAACCTTTCATGGCAAAGGCGACACCATGCTGGAAGCCAAAGCCAAATCACTCAATGCTTGTGAGAAGCGAGAAAAAGGCTTTTGCCGAGAAGAAAAAGTAGTCTGCGAAAAGGCCGAATAGTTCCAAATTATCAGGTAAATTCAGGTACATGACTAGATCATGCTCATGGATATTTCCACCCAAACTTACAAACTGGTAAACAATCCGAACTAGGATAAGAAACAGCCCATAAAAAACCGATAAACCCTTCGTGAAAACAGTGGGGGAGGCCCCCGAATAAGGATCTTGCTGGATGGAACAAAAGCACCTCATTCTAGTCGTCGAAGACTCGCTCGTCTTAAGAGACATAGAATCGCTTCAACTGCGCAAGGCTGGATTTAACACCTTGACCTGCGAGACAGGCGAAGAGTGTCTGGAGATCATAGCCACGAATACCAGCATCGATGCCATTCTTCTCGATATTGAGTTGCCCGGAATATCCGGACTGGACGTGCTCAGCCGGGTTCGTGAAACATTCAGTCCACTGCAATTGCCAATTATCATGGCTACAGGTAAAACCGATACACAAACCACCGTCAAGGCCCTGCGCGCAGGAGCCAATGATTATGTCACCAAACCGGTTGATTTTGAAATCGCTCAATCTCGTATGCGAACTCATCTTCAGCTTCGTGACTTGTCCGTTATTCAAGAAAAAGTGAAAAAGGCTGAAGCGGTGCGCGCATTGATCATTACCTACAATCATGAAATCAATAATGCACTTATGATTGCAAACGGATCCCTCTCGCGAGGTCTTCAGGGGCTGGATGAAAACCGATATGAAAAGCTTTCAGCATCACTCGACAGAATTGCCGACATCGTCAAGCGTCTGCAAGAAGCTTCGTCTAAAGACCTGGAAATGACGAACTATGTAGCGGGAACCAAAATGCTGAAAATTTAGCCTCGAACGATTCCATGAACTCGCGCATACTCACCCAGCATAAGACCTGTTGCTACCGATACATTCAAACTTTCAACGGCTCCTGTTCCTGGAATAACAATCGCATCATCAAATAGAGCTTCTAACTCTGCAGACGCCCCATGCACTTCATGGCCCATGACAATACAAATTTTAGCTGCCATAGGCTTATCATAAAGAGAAGTTTTCGCATGGCTCGAGGTCCCAACGATACGATAACCAGTTTTCCTTAACTGGGACAGAAAACTCACTGCATCGTCTAAAACGAAGGTGTTCACAAATTCTGCACCGCCTTCACTCACACGAGCTGTCGCAGCTGAAAGAGGAGCGAAATCCCTATGCCCCACCAAAGTAGTCCAACCGAAATGGGCCATGACCCGCATGATCGTGCCGATATTATGCGGATTCTGTACCCCATCGAGAAAAATGAAAGGCCGCGGGAAATCTGCCAACAAAGATCTCAGAGCTTGCTGGGAACCATGCTGGGGAGAACTAGCAAGAATCGCCACTCCTTCGTGATGGACCGAACTGGTGATCCTCTCTAAATCCGCTTGGCTTACGATATGATAAGCCTTCTTCTGCGTCGAGCACCAGCGCAAGAGTTCGCCAAAAACTGGCAGCAGATCTTCCGTACAATAGACCCGAATGATATCGTTTTTGCGCAAATTCATGAGCGTTTCGCAAATATGTAGCCCACAGTAGAGAAGCTCACCCTTCTTCCGGGTGCCTTTTGCCTCGCTTTTCGCGGTGATCAGAGGAGTGGAACGAGGCTTCAACGCCATGGGATCTTCCTTTGTAAACGAAGTGGCCCAACTTCTAGCGTAAATAGCTGAGAATGCCAAGAGCTTTCGCCGATCGAACGCCGGCACAGCTTGTTCCTAAGTATAATAATTTCATTAAGTTATTACCCTTCTCAGAGAGTTCGCAGCCAGACTCCGGGACGAGATGATGGAGAGCTCTGCTCAGCCTGCCACAACAGTGGAGATGCTCAAGGAGATTATGGAGTTCCAGCCGCTAAAAACGCCGCGAGTCCCAAGCTTAAGCCAAGCGATATTCTCAGCAATCGCCCCTGGGTCGGACCCGGCGGATGGGCCGAGCGATTCGTCAAGAACCCGACCAAACCAGCCAACGTTAAAGCTGTAGTCCAGGCTTGGATCGACAATGACTACAAGTGAACCTAAGCTTTCCAGGCTGATTTCCCAAAATAGACATGTTAGTCTCCCCCCGATTTAAGGGGGGGGGATAGCTTTGCGTGACACCATAGCCAATGATAATTCAACTCAAAAGCATCCGAGCTTTGCGCGAGGATACTTTGGCCTTGCTCTTTATCGCCCAAAGAAAAGCGTGAACTTTGGCTCCCTCCTACGCACCGCCCAGATCTTCGATGCTTCTTTTATTGCTATGATTGATGGTCGTTTTCATAGACAACCTTCCGATACCTATGGAAGTGTGGATCATGTGCCTGTCTTTGAATACGACTGCTTCGACAACTTCTATTTAAATCTGCCTCGATCCTGCCAAATAATAGGCGTTGAGCAGCATGCTCGAGCGATGGACTTACGAGAATTCCGTCATCCTCTCAGTGCTGTGTATCTTTTAGGATCAGAAGCCGATGGTTTGCCTCCAGCAATCGTCGATCGCTGTCATCATCTCGTTCAATTGAAGGGTGAAAAGTCTTTAAATTTGGCTGTCGCAGGCAGCATCGTCATCTATCATCGGGTTGGTTTGAGTTAGTAGAGAGTGCCGTCCTATTCAAAGTTAAGAATTAAAAATCTTTAGTTCACACTCTAAACTAATATAATCTTTAATCATTTTTATCTGCATAAAAAGCTATTGATCAGCTTTTTGAAATGCATTTATTACTCAACACCTACTCAAAAAGTTCCGAAATCTTCCTACCACAAAGTCCGCGGAATCCTTTTTTAAATAGGTAGGCCGAACCAATGCGACGAATCCTTAATAAGACCAATCTATCAACATTCATTCTAGCCACAGCAGCTTTGGTCGGCTGCTATGAAAAAACCACCGGTATGAGAGACGCTGGCGCCAAAGGACAGGCTGATGCCGTCAATGCAGAGGCTCCCCTAGATGAAACATCTGCAGCAAGCACAGCACAAGCGTCAGATGAGCCAAATTCCACCCAACCGGCTGATTCGGTTGCTACTCCGGACGCAACAAAGCCAGGGACACCCCCCTCCGCCGTTGGCACTCTAGCAGCCACTGGAACCACAGCGATTTCATTCACTCCAGTCCAATATGCAGCCGCTCAGTATCCAGCTTTTGTTTATGCTGTCTGGATTACCGACACCAACAACAAATACATCAAAACAGTCAGCGCTCGAGCAGCGAGTAGGATTCGCTATCTTGACAAGTGGTTCGCAGCAGCAGGAGTTGCTCTGCCGACCCAGCCCGATGGAGTTGCTGGAGCAAGTATTAATTATCCCGCGACACCGACCCCCATTGCTTTCAATTGGGACATGAAAGACAAGGCCGGTGTATTTGTTCCTCAAGGCAACTACAATATTAATGTTCAATTTACTGCTTCGAATAATACTGGCCTCAGCCTTGCCATCCCGATAACGATCAATGCGTCTGGCATTACCAAAACAGATACAAGCATGACAACAGGTATCACAGCAGTGACAGCCAAACACACTCCCTGAAACAAGCCATAAAACCAACTTCCCTCTCTATCCATAATATTTCATGGACTCAGAGGGGGGAGATGATCCTCTGCACGAATTATTATAAGATGAAGAGGTACCCTCTTACTTCAAAGGAAGATGTATGTTTAAAATATGGCTTTGTGCGACTTGGGCTTTCGCCCAACCACTCCTAGCTGCCAGTTCACCAAAACCTCTTCAGGACATTTTCGACATCGAAGGATCGGCGCAGGGTACGACCTATCATATTCGCTATACGGGGTCCGAAAGGCCTGAACTTAAAAAACAGGTGGATGATCAGCTTGCAGCTTTTGATAAAATATTTTCCAACTATCGCCCAGATTCAGAAATCAGTCTTTTTAATCAGCAAACCAGTTCCAATTGGATCCCAGTTCATCCCAATCTGCTCACTCTTGTCGAGCTTTCCCACAGCATAAGCGAGCAGACCCATGGAGCATTCGACATCACCATCGGTGCTCTCATGAAAGTATGGGGATTCGGACCATTTAAAAAGAAACTAGACGTTCTTCCCAGCGACAAAGAAATAGCTGCTGCCAAGAAAAATGTCGACTATCGCCAGCTTCTCACGCGGAAGTCTCCGCCAGCTTTAAAAAAGACGAATCCCAATCTCTATGTCGATGTCTCAGGCATTGCTCAGGGCTACAGTGTCGATCTGATTGCTGAATTTTTGGATAGCCTGGGATTGAAAAATTATATGGTGGAAATTGGTGGAGAAATCAAAGCACGAGGTCAAAAGCCAGCCGGAAAAGAATGGGAGTTAGCCCTTGAAGATCCTTCCATGGAGCCTTTAAATGCCGCCAGGGTTCATGTTGTGAATAAAGGTCTTACCACCGCGGGTGATTATCGAGATTATTTTGAGAAAGATGGAAAACGCTTCAGCCACACGATCGATCCGCGTATAGGAAAGCCGATTCAACATACGATGGCTTCTGTAACAGTGATTGCGAATTCTGCCGCTGAAGCGGATGGCTGGGATACGGCACTGCTAGTGATGGGGCCTGAAGAAACTCGTAAATTGACTAGAGAAAAAAAGCTGGCTGCACTGATGATACTAAGAAAAGACGGTCGCTTCACGACAGAAATGATGGGCGGCTTTGAGCGGTATCTTATTAAAAAGTAGTGTGAAGAATAACAAAGACTAATTTCGCCACAAACGAAAGTGGCAAGAGGGAGGAAGATGGTCGGGGCGACTGGATTCGAACCAGCGACCGCACGCCCCCCAGACGTGTGCGCTACCAGGCTGCGCTACGCCCCGACAAGAGAGATAGAGTTTTTACTGTAATTTCATGGCCGGTTCAACTCAGAAACGGCCTCTGCAGAAAAAATTTCGCCTTCCTTGACGTGTTTTATATGTCAGTCGAGCTCACAATAGTCTGATTCCGTTCACCCGACTATGCTAGCGTTGGTAGCGAGCTTGGTAGCTTTGGTAGCGAACAGAATGGCAGGCTTATTCCTGGCTTACTGGCAGAAAAGGTCCGGCAAAGTGAGTATCTTAAGGCCTCATAGAAAGCTTCTTAGCATCTTCCCATCACGTTCCCAAAATTCTAGGAACTGCTTTTTCAGTTCCACCATTCGACTCGAATCGCCAATCCTTTGACACCAATCGGCAGCTCAAGTTCTTCGCTACTGATTGAGCCTATCAGCCTTTTTCTGGCCAAATTGCGGTCAGAAAATTGGCGGCCTGCCATGCATGAGCAAGCCTCGTTAAGATGGACATAGGAGAATCACGCCAATCAGGAAGGTTGTGCTATGCGCTTCGCAACCGCAATTCTATTTATCAGCCTGACGGCTTTGGCCAGTCCTGGCTTTGCTCAATCGAATTCCAATTCGGTTCCGCCTCAGAACCTGGAAACGATTTTCCCTGCAACGCCCATGGTCAAATCCCAAGCAGAGTTTTGGGTCAAAATCTTTCGCCGATATAAAACCTCGGCAACGGTCATTCATGACCCCGAATATGTCGATATTATTATCGATGTGGTGGACTTTGATAATTACAAACAGAAACACAACAATGGTCGACCTCTCAATCGCAATGAGAAGCGAGAGATTCTCAACCGCTATGTGGAACGCTATCAGATAGCCATCAGCCGCCTGCAAAAAATCGGCAAAAAAGCTCTCGAATACGGTCCCATGGAGCAACGTGTTCTGCAAGTTTACAGCCGACGTAAAGAGACTCTTTCCAGGCTCTTTACCGAGGAAGTCTACCTTCGCACGCAGCAAGGCTTAGCTGACGAGTTCTCGCGCGCTGCAGAACGTGCTGACACCTACCTTCCTTACATGGAAAGAATCTTTCGCAATCGAGGTTTACCGATCGAACTCACGCGTATTGCCTTTGTAGAATCCATGTTCAACCGCGAAGCATTGTCTAAAGTCGGAGCAACTGGCATTTGGCAGTTTATGCCCGATACCGCTCGCAGTTACATGACTGTGAATAAATATATCGACGAGCGACGCTCGCCTCTCAAAGCATCCCATGGTGCAGCACTGCTTTTGCAACAAAATCACAAACTCCTAAAGAGCTGGCCGCTGGCCATTACAGCCTACAATCATGGACCGGGAGGTATGCAAAAAGCCGTGCGTACCGTGGGATCGCGTGAGCTTGATGACATTATTCGCCGCTATTCAGCAGGCAGCTTTGGCTTTGCAAGCCGCAACTTTTATGGCGAATTTCTTGCTGCTCGACAGGTTTATAAAGATCTCTATCAACAGAATCAACTCACCCATAAGAATCCTATGAAAATCGATCACATTCGTTTGGAAAAGCCCGCTTCAATCCATCAGATAGTGACTCATACTCCTTTAAAGCAGGATGTGCTTCAGGAGTACAATGAATGCTTGCTGCCTAAATCTTTCGCTGCGGGTAGACACCAGCCGTTACCGGTTGGCTTTGAGCTTATTGTTCCCCAAGCGATGTCAGAGCAGGTTCGACGATCTCTGAGAAAGATAAGTACACCCACAGTAGCCAGGAGAAAAGAATGATTCTCCGCCAGCTTTTTCTGATTTTTATTATCGGGTTCAGTGCGGACTGCTTCGCCCAAAAGCGCAATGAATCTGGTGAAAATATCCTGGACCGACTGGAACGAAAATTGATGGAGCAAGAGGCTGCTACCTTGCGCATCACATCGCCAACCGCAAGAGCGAACCGGGACAAAAAAACACCAGTACAGAAATTCGATATGCCAGCGAGTGTGATGGCTGCTCCTTTGCCTCATGCACAAAGTTTTGATTCCATCGCCAAAGATATCCGGGAGCTGGAGCAGGATGCCGATGAGATGTCTGGCCAGGTGGAAAAGCTGAAAGCTGATTTCATGGCCATGGCTGACAAGGGTAATTTCATTGAAATCAAACTTATGATCGAGGAACCCGATGCCATGGTGGTCCGCTCGATGGAACTCACCATAGATAAACACAGTGTCTATGCAACCCAGGATCGAGAAGGACAGTGGTTGCCAGGCCCTGAGGTATTACTCTATTCAGGTCCAATGGAACCTGGCACTCACGAACTCAATCTAAAAGCTCGCATCGTCCGGAAGTTTGGGGAAAATCTACCCATCGATCAGAATCTCTATCATACCTATGATCAAAATATTCAGGTGACAGTGCCCGGTGGAAACTTCCGCCAAGGCTACCGTTTAAAAATAGCCAAACCCGAAAAGCAGAACACTCATGCCGAGGCTGTGCTCGAAAATTATCAAATCCCTTAAGCAAGGATTCCCCTTGCCTTTGGTAGACGGGCTCGCGCTTTATGGGCCAGTCATGCTATTGTGCATCTTGCTAAGCTCCACTAGGCTTTCTGCTGAAGAACTTCGCGATGACCTCCCCGAAGCCATGGATCAATTGCAGAAACAACTCGAAGGCTTGAAAGCGTCCAGTGACTCAGGAACCATGGGAGCTATCCGCTATTCGGTCGATGAGGCCTTTGCCTTAGCTGAACAAAACCTTAAAGATCGAGAATATATTGCCAGTATTCGCAATCTGAACTTTGTCCTCAACCAGATGCCGCGACTGCCACACGATCGCTATCTCAGAGCCCAATACATGCTTGGGACCGCCTATCAAGAGCTCAAACAGATCCCTCGTGCCGGCAAGGCCTGGCTTCGCTATCTCAGCAGCTATACCACCCAAAAAGGCAACGATACTCTGCGACTTTTGGAAGTTATTCATCACATCCTTATCGTCCAAGAACAATTAGCTGAAGATCAAAGGTCTCAGTTTCAGCGAGTGCTGGCAGACCTAACGGCCTTGCAGATGGCGCCTGAAATCCGCGCAGAAATTCATCTTCTTGCTGCCATTTCTGCCATTCATAATCGGCAGAATCGATTGGCCGCAAGCTGGCTTGAAAAGGTCCGGTCGACCAAAGCTTCACCGAGGCTTTGGGCCGAAGCCAGTTTCTATATTGGACTAAATGCAATGCAGCAGGGCGATGATCCTGGCGCTGAAAAAATTTGGCTCGAGGTCGCGAACATGCCGGACGAGTCCTTGATTATGCTGCGTGGACTCGCTGCCTTGAACTTGGGCCGACTCTATGCATTGCGCAAAATGCCAAAAAATTCCCTGCAATGGTATGGAAAGGTCAAATCGCCAGGTATGGCCAGCCGCATGGCAGCCTTTGAAGTTGTGCTTCTGCTGGCTCAAAACAATCAATACCCAGAAGCCAGTCAGTTTGCTCAGAGTTACATCAGCAACTACCCCAGGACTAAAGAAGCCTATGAATTGCAGGAGAGAATGCCACTCTTCCTCTATCAGGCCGGGCATTTAGATCTGGCAGAAAACCAGCTCAAAGAACGCGACAAGGCCTTGTCTGAATTGAGGACATGGCTCGAAGTCACCACCCGCGGTCGTCTCGCTCTGACCGGCGCAGACCTTAAAGATGTTGATGAGCACATTGAAGTTTTTGCGCTGAGCTCACCCCTCATCGATCGCAGTCGCGGACTCTTTCAACGATTGGACATGCAAGCCCGGATGCAGCAGGAACAGCGCAATGAACTTCGCAGCATGATGCTGACGCTTGGACGAGTGCTGGATCCTGAGCTAAGGCCTCGCATAATCGACAACAATCGACAGCTCAATCTGCTCATCAATCAATGGTCCAAACTTGGCGAACGCCTCGTTGCGGGTGAAAAGCAGCTCTATGGTGATCAGCTCAGTCCGGCCGAGCAATTGAGTTTGGAACGGTCCCTGGGTCGTCGTCAAAAGCTAAAAGATATTACCCAAGAATTCAGTCGAAAATCAAAGACTACCTGGCAGGATATCAGCCAAACCTCGCTTCGGTTGGGTGAGCTGGCGAAACGTTTGGAAAAAAATCAAGCCGAACTGAGCGCCATTACTTTAAAGGGCCAGCATACCAATCATCAAAAACTTTTAGAGTACGCTACCCTAGCCAAGGATTTCTCTAGCCAAATGAATTCGCTTCAGGCCCGAACCAATAGCCTATTGGAAAAGCATCGCCAGCGAATTCTGGCCCTTCAATTGGAAGATTCCCCCTATCAATTGACTCGCAAAAGGATGCTGCTCACGGCACAAGAATTCATGGATGTCGAAGCGGTCTTTTCGCAGCGTCGTGATTCCTTCAGCCATCCCCTCAAAAAGCATGCGCAGGAAGACTATCAGCAAACATGGAACAGCTGGCGAGCAATTGCGGGCCAAACTCTCAGCTTCATTTATCAGCAGGAACAGAAGGAAAAGAATTGGCTAAAGCAGCAATTGGCGAGCTTTGATACCCTTAATCAAAAAGCGATAGAACTGCGTGGTCGACAATTGGAATTGGAACGACGTCTGGCAACCCTCACAGGAAAAGCCTGGCCCAGTGTCATGGATCACTTAAGTTATCACATGAACGAACAGCAATCACATGCCAAGAAATGGCTAGCGGATCTGCAGTGGCAGAGGTCTATGAATCAATCCCAAAGACGATCCGTCCAGTCTCAAGAACAGCAACGCAAAGAAATCGATATTCAGGAAAGCCTCAAAGATTTGGAATTGGAGGGGGCCTTGCATGACTAGAATTCGAATCCTAAGCCTTTTAGTCGGCATTCTCTATCATCCTTTGCTGGCCGCCGCCTCGTTGCGCCCTGAAGTCCCTGATCCTGCTTCTGTGCAAGCATACGGCCAGTTTTGGCAGGCTTTTGATGACTATGAAAATCATCGTCGCAACAGCGAGCAAAGCCAAAAGATGGGGGCATGGGATCAAATTCGTCAAGAATTCAAGTTTCAGGATGCTTCGGCACGCAGCAATGAGATTGATCTCTTTCAAGAAGCGGCTTCACTCTATAACGAACATCTTGAAAGCCACCCACAGGCTACGAATGTGCCCTATGTTAAACTCAATCTCGCTCAAATCCATGCAAAGATCGCCAGTTTGCGTGATGAGCAAAGTCCCAAGTCAGGGGATGAAAACCGCAAGAAAGCCCTTTCCATTCTAGGCGAGCTTCAAAAGGAATTTCCCGCCTTTGCTTTGTTAGAAGAATCCCAATATCTGCGAGCGACGCTGCTGGAAGGACTTGGTCAAAATGAAAGTGCTTTTACTATCTGGCAATCGATTTCTTCTAAAGCTCGTTCTTCACTTTTTGGCGTTCATGCCTCTCTTGCTGTGGGCGATCATTACTTCAGCAAAGAAAAATCCATGGAAGCACTGCAGGCGTATCGCCGCGGCCATAGCCTTCTCCTGAGCCTCGATGTGCCAGACAAAGATATCGAACTGCTCCGCTTTCAGTATCGTATTGCCTGGGCTGCCTATCGTTCCGCGGAATTGGATCAATGCATCAGTACCACAGTGGAACTTTTGGAGCCAGGCCGGGAATTTCGCAAACTCAGTATCAAGAGACAAGTAGAAAAGGACGCCGTTGAACTCGCAGGCGATGCCCTTTTTGAAAAAGATCACATGCCATCCATCCGATCCACTCTGCAAAATAAATTAATTCGCAGCTATGCCGCTGCTATCGGCCTGCGCATTATGAACCGACAGATGGGTCTAGATAACAAAGAAAAACTATTAGAAATCGGTCCCTTTCTAGTCGACAATTATCCCCAAGCAAAAGAGATGCCTGAGATTCTCACTCTCTTAGCCAATGTTTATAAAGAACAAAGGCAGGACGAGCGCTACCTCGCAACACTTGAACGGCTTTCACTCCTTATGCCAAGCAACAGCCTTTGGCGTAATCATCAGCAGTCCGAGCCTCAGGTTATTCAGAACATGGAAGAAAAGGCCCTAGCAGCGACGCAACTGCTAGCATCCCAATCCTATGAAAATGGTTTGGTCCAGGATTCACCGGCCAGCTTCAAAACCGCCATCACATACTACGACAACCTTATTCGGACCAAACCTCTGCATGCCGACGCGGAAACCTGGCGTTTGAGGCGCGCCAATAGCCTCTATTTTTCCGACCAATGGGCAGAAGCCGATAAAGCCTATGAAACTTTTAAACTTGAACGCCATGTCACACCCAGTAATCTGGAAATCGCTTCCTATCAGCAAATTCTGGCTCGTGAAAAAATCTGGCGGCAGTCCTTGCAAAAGACCGCCGTCAATCGCGGCAGTCCTGGGAAGAATCCACTGGTGGTGGAGAAACTTCGTAAATTGGAACAGGGCATCGATGATTTTGCCGATCGTTTTCCCGGTCGCCCGCATACGGTTGACCTCCTTCTTTTGGCAGCATCAGCCAATCGCGATGTGAACGCCTATGCAGAGGCAGAAAAGTACTGGAGTCGATCGCTCCTGTCTGACCCTGCTCCGGGACAACGAACTCTGGCGATCCGCGGACTAGTCCAAGCTCGGATCCAAGCAGGCGTTCCCCAGGATATTGTCGCCATCACGCGGAATTATCTGAAGCTCGAAAACTGGAGTGAACTGGGCGCCAATTTTGGCGGTGAACTGCGGGGCGTGCTGGCCACTGCAACCAAAGATGCCGGCGAAAATCTCAACCAAAAAGGTGAGGTCATGGAAGCGGGCCGCATGCTACTTGGTATCGCCGAGGAATTTCCTGATCTGCCTGACTATGACAGCATCTATCGTGATGGGGCCTATTATCTTGCCATTGGTGGAGCTTGGGGCGAAGCGCAAAGGGCCAGTGAAAAGTATCTGGCAAAAAATGATCGGCCTCGGACGGCTGATATGCTCTATCTCAAAGCACGTTCTCAAGAATATCAAATGCGTTTCTTTGATGCTGCCAACACCCATCTTGCTTTAGTGGAACGCTTTCCACGCTATGCCCGCAGCCCCAACAGTATTCAAAGAGCTGAAGATCTGGCTATTGCCGAGGATGAGTATCGAACAGCGGGACGGGCCGCGATGCTCGCCGTTCAATATCAAAAGAATCTCGATACCCGCTATGCTTCTCTGGTCCGGGCATCCCATCACTATAAGCAGACTCAGGCCTGGGATCAGGCTCTCTATGCATTGCAGGAAGCCCAAAAGATTGTCAAGCAGCCCGCAACTCGAATGAAAACAAACATGGAAATCGCCCGCCTGATGCTGGCAAAAGGCGACCAGAATGAAGCGGCGGTCATCTATCGGCAACTGGCACAGGAATCATCCCGCCGACAGGAAAATATTGATAAATCAACTTATCAATCGATTGCTGGCGAGGCCAATTTCCAACTGGCTGAATTTGAACGACAGAACTTCGAATCGCTTTATACGGGTAACGTCGATGGCATCGATAGCCAGCGCCTGCAGGAAAGGGCTCAACGCCTCGAAAAAAGCTTGGAATTTTATGCCAAGGCTATTGCCACCCAGGACCCAGAATGGGCCACGCGAGCTCGCTACGGGGCAGGACAGACGGCCGAGAAGATGAGCCAGTCGATTCGAAACAGCCTTGCCTCCCGCAGCCGCAGTTCTAGAGATGCCGATGGCCCCGCATTGAATGAGCAGGCGCAACGCTGGCAAGGTCTCGCTCAAGAGTACTTCAGTCAGAATCTATTGGCCCGAAGCCGCGAGCCTCATCGCTATAAAGACAGTGTCTGGATCGAAAAATCAGCGATGAAACTTTCAGGGATAGCTCCTACCAGCGCAAAGACGGAAGAAAAAGCCGAAGTTCCCGCCTCTGTAGGAACATCAACGCCTTATATGTGGAGCCACTGATGCGACACTCTTATTCTCTGTTGCTCAGTTTACTCATCACAGCCTGTGCCACCGATAGCGATAAGAATGCTTTAGATCTCAAGCTTCCACCAAATTCCCCTTCGACTTTAACCGTGAAATCGACGGAAAAGCCGGAGACTCTCGATCCGCAGAAAATTTTTGATTGGCAGCGCTATTATAAGAAGGCGCCCAATGCCGAAGATCAGAAGGCTATTAGCTCGGCCGTGCTGTCAAGTCCTCAGGGGACAATCGACGAAAAACTGCGGAAAGCACGCAATGTCATGTCGCTTGGCCGTCGTCAAGAATCGCGCCGTATTTATGAAAATATCTTGCATGAAGATCCTGAACAAATTGATGCCCAACTGGAATTGACCCATCTCTACCTAGCAGAAGGCAATATCGATCGTGCGTTCGACTACCTTACATCCATCCGAAAAATCCTCGGAAAAATGGAAAAGCCGCCGCTCGATCAAACATTTCGCTATCGTTATGCTTTGGCACTGACCTATATTCAAAGCCAAAATCGCAAGAAGGGCCACGATATTCTGTCCGAACTTTTGGTCCGAGATCCAAGCTTTATTCCAGCCTACGGCGCTCTCTCACAGTCTTACCTGGAACAAGAAAAATTGGATGTTGCAGAATTTATTGCTAAACGGGGTTTGGATAGAGGTCCTGACGATCCGCGGCTGATGAACATCCTGGCTGTCATCGCACTCCGGCGTAACCGGCTGGACGATTGTAAAGCTTGGTTGCAAAAAGCTCTTACCCAGAACCCTGACTATGTGCCTGCCCTCATCAATAGGGCCAACCTTGCCATTCAACGCCGAGAGTTCGTCATTGCTGAAAACGATCTTCAGCGAGGAGCGGCACTCGAGCCGATGAATAGTGAAGTCCAAATCGCCCTCGGTCTTTTGATGAAAAGAACGGGCCGTATTAGTAACGCCAAATCTTCACTAGAAAAGGCCATCGAATTGGATCCGCAGAATGCCTTTGCCCGCTATCATCTGGGAGTTGTTCTCAGCACGGACTATAAAGATCGTACGGGAGCACTGCAACTCTTCTATGACGTTCTGCAATCCGATGAAAAATATTCCGGGCTTAAGAATATGGCAAAAATTCAGATTGAAGCCATTCGCGACAGTCGCTTATACGAACAGTGAATCGTCTGTGTCTGCAAAAGACGAGCATGGAACTCTCAACCTTTGTCGGACCCTGCCGATAATAGAGACGATCCTTTCGTCATTCTTAGGTAGGAGCCTCCATGACTATTCAGGATCGTGTTTACAATCGCTCTTCGTACATTCTCGTGGTCGATGACGATGACACGTTGCTCAAATTTTTTAAGATCCATCTGAATAAATTCTTTTCACGAGTGATCGTCGTTAAGAATGCTCAGGAGGCTATCGACACCTTGAAGGACAAGGAAATTGATCTTGTCATCAGCGACATTAAGATGCCTCGCATGGACGGCATTCAGTTGATGAAGAAGGTTAAAAACCACGATCCATCGATCCCTGTTTTTCTTATCAGCGGCGCTTTGCTTGATGAAGAGCAAATCAGTGCCGTCGACACCAAAGCCGATGGCTACCTGAAGAAGCCTTTTTCAATCGACGAACTGCATGACTTTATTGATCGTGGCATGAAAGTGCGCGACAAGTATAAGGAACTGCTTACGATCGTCGGCGACAAGAAGAAATTTTTGGAACTCATTCAAGGCAAACGCCAATTTCGCTTTATCAAAAATGAAGATGACCGCGTTAAAGCCCAGGAAATTATGGATTCCCTCAAAGCAAGCTAAAGGCCTTCAACCATTGGGCTTCTTCTTGCTGGAGAAGCTGGATGGCCTTGAGTGTCTTCGTTCCAAACCAAGAAAGTAGCTGGCCGTCAATTCGAGCCAACTCCGGCGCCTCCGGCCACTCCTCTAAAAATCTCTTGGCATCGCGATTTCGAAAGGGATAGGGCTCACTGCTCAACAGGATGATATCTGCATGACAGGCACGCATAAAGGCCTGATCCAAAGTCGGATAGCGCTCTGGGCCGGAAAGCGCATTGACCCAACCGATCGCCTCCAAAGTTTTCGAGATATAGGTATCCGATCCAGCCGCCATATAGGGCTTTTGCCAGATTAAATAAAGAAACCGGCGACTCGTTCCCGGTCTTTTCGTGTGCAAGGCTTTTGTTATCGCCAAGGCCCATGGCTCTGTCTGTTCGGATGCTTGCAAAAATTGACCGATGTCTCGCAACATTCCAGGCACATCCGCAGGACTTCGCGGAAAAGTGACAAGAGTTGGGATATCCTTGGCCAATTCCAAAACAGCCTCCCGGGGATTTTCCTCCTGATTCGCTAGAATGTGAGTGGGTCGTAGGGAGCGGATGAGAGCTACATCAGGCGTTTTGGTCCCACCAATGCGGGTTGCAGTCCGATGCAAATCCCTGGGCTCGACACAAAATTGAGTGCAGCCTATTAAGGAATCCCGCCAGCCCAGATCACAGAGAGTCTCGCTGAGGCTCGGCACAAGACTCACAATGCGCAACGAAGAGTTCATGGGATTTGCCGCCGTATCAGTCGATAGAACAGAGCGGCCGCATGCGTTCCAAGACAGGCCAAGGAGAGGGATAAACCCGCACCGATGCAAAGGCCAAGAGGATCGAACGAGTCACTCGGACCGGCCATGGCTCGCAGCATCATGCCAGGTCCCATTGCCAGAACTCCCGCAAACAGAAAGAGCGTCTGCAGCTTTTTCCATTTCGTTGGTAAAGGTGAATAGGGCAAGGTCAGCCCCAGAACAATATGCAGTATCCCGAACAGATTGCTGTGTCCATGCGCACTTTTCATAAGATCCATCTCCCAGGTATGCAGCTGCGAGATATCACGAAGATAGGCTTGGGTCATATCGAAAGATACGAAAGCTCCTCCAGATGCGGCAAGAAAAAGTACTGTAAATCCCAGAGCCATATTGAGAATGGAAAGTCTTGGCATCTGCTCTACTCCTGCTTAAACAATCAATCCAAGAGCGACCAGACCCTCTCGATACGCCGATCTTTTCCAAGCAACGATACCTTCGAGCAACTCCATCGCGGACATCCATTTCAGACTTTGGAATTCACCATCCGAAAGCTCCAGATTGGGCAAACCATCTGGCAGCAGTTCCATAAGAAACCAAGTCTGCTGCTGCCCACGATAGATGATAGCTGGTCCAGCAATCATTTCGGCAGGAAATTCATAGCGAATCAAGTGGGGTAGTTTTCTTTGAACCTTAAGCCGATCCGTGCCGATCTCTTCCCGCAACTCGCGGAACAATGCTTGTTCAGCGGATTCACCGGCATCAATCCCTCCCTGCGGGAGTTGCCAAGCTCCCACCTGATCAGCTCTTTCGCCAGCCAGGAGTTGGCCTCTATCATTGCTTATGACTGCTACGACGCAGTCCCTGTAGGGCTTGTTCAATCCCGTCTCCCTTGAGTGTCAATTGATTGGCGACCCTTACGGACTCTAACGCCCGTGCTATGATCAATACGTGGCTGAGCTTAGCAGAAAATTGCGCCCGACGCTCGCCTGTTGATGTGAATGACTTGCCTTTAGATGAGGAGGCCTCGCATGGGTGGATTAAGCATTCTGCGCAATATACTTCCTTCCCTGTTCATTTTCATGACTTGGATTCCCATTTCCGAGGCAGCCATTAGCATCAGTTTATCCGGATCATCCGAAATATCCAATGCTGCACTGGAAAAGTATCGCAGCAATTCCATCAGCGCCAACGTTTCACTGGGTCTTGGCAGTCATCTTTTGATCGGCCTGACCCACCGTCGCTCTTTTGATAATAAGGTCGGGCTGAAAAGGCAGGAAAATGTTGAACTTAAAGCCTATGACTATTTTCCCTTTGAAGATAATGGCATCAATACCACAAACTCGATGGACCTGACGGTCATCCCTTATAACGGTATCGTATCTCCCATGATCTTTGGTGGTGTCGCTCGCCGGGACTATTACAATGAGATCAGCTTTTTGGGCAGCCGTATCATTAGCAAACAAACACTCTTTCCCATTCCTAACTATGGATTCGGTATGGTCATACAATTGGGAATGGGAATGCAGCTTAAAGTCACTCAAACTTACTCGCCTGGAATTCGGACAACCCTCGAAGAAGGCAAGGAAATTAGCCGAGAAGTCAAAGATTCTTATACCCAAATATGGCTCGGCTACCGCCTCTAATGCTGAGCTCTTTTTCGTGAATAGCCTTAAATTTCTCCGGCATTATCCGATACGTGGGTAAGCGCGGAGGAACATTTCACAATGCGGGCGACCACCCTAATAGCCGCCTTAATCATTTTCCTGGCCATCGCATATCTTGCGTGGCAAGTGATCAATTCCACTTTGGCTGGAAAAGCTCGTCGCGACCAGAAAAAGCGGAAGTCGGACCGCCGCCGCCTTTCACGCTCAGAAAAAAGAGCCTATAAATACGCCCAAAAGCTCTATCAAGAAGCCAACTTTCGCGGTTGCGCCAAGATCCTGGAACAGCTCGGGATGCTGCGTGAATCGATCAATATTCTGGAAAAGGCTGGTTTGATCAAAGATGCCGCCGATGCCTTGATCCGCATTCAAAGACCGAATCGAGCCGGATTTATGCTCGCACGATATGGTATGTGGAAAGAGGCGATGGAATGCTACAAGAAAGCTGCTATGCCTTTAGATGTTGGAAAATGTGCCCGAGAATTGGGTGATCTGCCAACCGCTATTCCTTACTTTATTGAGGCGGGAGCCACCCTGGAAGCAGCAGAATGCTATCTAGAACTTGGCAAGCATCATGACGCTGCTCGGCTTTTTCTGAAAATCAAAGAGCATGATCGCGCTTTAGATCAATACATGCATCTCGTTGACAGCCATCCTGATATCGACAAAATTGATTTCTCTGAAGACGAGCTCAATTTTGTTATGCGCAAATTGATTGAAGAAAAAGTCGATACGCGGTTGGCCGATATTCTGGTGGCCAGAAAACGTATGGTGAAATTGATGGTTGAATTGATTCGAAACAAAAACCTCGCTTCCGCTAGTGCCGCTTATCTGCGAAATATCAGCGATATCGGCCCCGAACTCATATCTTACAAGGATTTTAATAGGGATGAAAATCTGCTCTTGGGCGCTCTCTTTGGCAACGTCGGGGCCTATGAATACAGTGGTATGGTCTATGAACGAATGACTGAATTTGATCGCGCCGGAGAAGCCTTCGAGAAAGGTGAGCTTTTCGAACGAGCTTCCTACTGTTTCGAACGAGCCATGAACAAGGCTAAAGCCACTGAAATGCAGATCATGTCCACTCAACGAGGGACGAGGAATCTGAGTAAGTCGAGTCCGCAAAATAAAGCCCCCGAGCCTGCTAGGCCGAGGGCTCCTGCGAAAGCACCCAATCCATTCTCTATTCAAGATACTTCAACCGATGCCATGGCTTATGCAGATCCTGCCACCCGGATGGAAATCAAACGCCCCAATATTCCTATTCCAGCTCCGACCGATGCCTATCTCAAAACCACTGAGTTGCTGGAAGTACCCAAACCACAGGCTGCTGCCCATGCACAGGATCGATCCTATAACTGGGATGCGTTTCTGCAGGCCGAGTTCCTCGTGGATCTCAGCACACCGGAACAGGAACTTTTACAGAGCATATGCAAGGCGCGGGAATATCCTAAAGGGTCTGTCATTCTTGATTTTAATCAAGAACCCATCGGCATCTATTTTCTGCTGCGAGGTGGTGTTAGCGTTTGGAAACGCGATTCCAGCGGTAATGAATTTGAAGCCGATAAGCTGGAAGAGGCCGATACCTTTGGCGAACTCTGGCTGCTTATGGATCAGCCTACCCGGGTCAAATTCATCGCCCAAAGCCTCGTTCAGGTCGGCTGGATAAAGCGTGCTGATTTCGAGGCGCTGATGGACAAAAATGGAGCGATCGCCAGAAAGTTATACAAACGCTACGCTCTTCGCCTTGTCACTAAACTAGTAAATGACCAGAATCAAAAGGCCAATCGGGTGGCCTCCTAAGGCCGCATGCTTGGCACACTCCCTGCTTTATCTCCCATAGTTGAACTGAAGCTGATCCGATGCTGTTGAAATGGAAAGGGAATTGAGATGGATAAGATCGTATGTATGTGTCACCCCAAGTATGATGGCAAAGACAATCCTGATCTACGTTGCAAGGCCTGCTGTACGATTTTCGTTAATCGTATCAAAGAGTTGAATACCCAACGCGCTATGGATGTAGCCGCCTGGTTGGAAAGCAAGAGCAGCAAAAGAAAAACAGGCTCCAAATAAGAAGCTGTTTCGCTGCTCGGTCGCTGATCGAAAAAGAGCTCATCGGATGCCAATCCGGAGCTCTTTCTGCGTTTCAAAGCAATTCAACAATCATACCGCTCGCTTCACCACCACCGATGCATAGGGTGGCCAAGCCACGCTTGGCACCTCGAAGACGTAAGCCATTCAAAAGAGTAACCAAAATCCGAGCTCCCGAGCATCCGATAGGATGCCCCAAAGATACCGCGCCGCCATGAGGATTAACCCTGGAAGGATCGATATCCAAATCACGGATTGCGGCCATCGCTACGACCGCAAAAGCTTCGTTGATTTCGTAGAGATCGATGTCATTTACTTTGAACCCGGTCTTCTCAAACAAGCGCTTCATACAGCCGATGGGAGCGGTAGTAAAATGGGCTGGATCCTGGGCGTAGGAAGCTTGAGCTACCACACGAGCCAGTGGCGTCAGATTATATTTCTGCGCAGCTTCCTCAGAAGTCAAAACCAGAAGAGCGGCACCATCGTTGATAGAAGAAGCATTGGCCGCCGTTATTGTGCCATCTTTTTCAAAAGCTGGACGCAAGGAACCGATCCGATCGAGATCAGCTGCAAAAGGCTCCTCGTCGATCTCAAACGCTTTGGTGACTTTTTTATCAGGCACCTGCACAGCGACAATTTCATCGACAAATAATCCTGCTTCCACTGCTTTCCGGGCGCGTTGGTAACTTTCCAGAGCGAAAGCATCCTGCATTTCGCGAGTGAACCCATATTCTTTGGCGCATATCTCCCCACAGTTACCCATGGCTGTATTGTTATAAGGATCCCAAAGTCCGTCCCATTGCATGGAATCCTTGGCCTCTATGGAGCCAAATCGATAGCCTGTACGCGAGTTCATAAGAAGATGCGGTGCCAGGCTCATATTTTCCTGACCGCCTGCAAAGATCATCTGCGCATCTCCCAAACGAATCGCTTGATCAGCCAGCATGACTGCCTTCATGCCGCTGCCACAAACACGACCAATTGTAGTCGCGCAAACAGAATGGGGTAGGCCTCCGTAAAGTGCCGTTTGCCGTGCAGGGGCTTGACCGACGCCAGCAGTCAAAACATTTCCCATGATAATTTCATCGACTTCAGCGCCGCTCAGTTTCAGTTTCTTTATCGCATCGGCTACCAAAGTAGCGCCCAGTCTGGGTGCGGGCGTGGTTGCCAGAGATCCACCCATTTTGCCAATTGCAGTGCGGCTGGCATAAGCTATGACAGTTTGTCTTTGTTTCATCAGCAAGAACTCCTCGTCTGAACGACAACGCGACTCAATTGTTGAGGCGCGTCCGTGAAAGCGGACTAAAGCATAGCTAATCCAAGCTGAATCGGCTATCTTCGAGCGCAATTTTTTAACCTGTGTGTCGAGGTCAACGAACCCATGCGCCAGAAATGCAAACTCGTCCTCTCAGATGGTAGTAGCTTTCAGGGTGACCTGATTGGGGCCCCGCTTCGGGCTAGTGGAGAACTTGTTTTTACGACCGGAATGGTCGGTTATTCGGAAGCGATAACCGACCCTTCTTATTTTGGGCAGATTCTCTGCTTTACCTATCCGCTCATCGGTAACTACGGAATTCCAGATCTTCCCAAAGGATTGGGGTTGCAACTGCCTTTCCCGCGGGGTTTCGAAAGTGCGCGAGCCAATGCCGCAGCGGTGATCTTAACGATCGATAGCCCGGAAGTATTCCATTGGAATAGTTTTCAATCGCTCGATGAGTGGCTGACGAATCAAGGCGTGCCTTGCATCGTCGGACTGGATACAAGGCACCTCGTGCATCTGATTCGTTCACAGCCGAATCTCCTAGGCCGCATCGAACCGGAACACGCCGAAGGTTATCGTGATATGGGCGCTCTCACTCCCAAGTCACCCAGTGCATTCTTCGACCCAGGCATGAATAACATCGTCACGGAAGTTTCGACCAAGGAACGTATCGTTCTTGGCAAGGGCAATATCCGAGTCGGTCTTGTCGATTGCGGAGTGAAGTGGAACATTATTCGCCAGTTCATTAACTTCGACTGTGAAGTGGAGCTATTGCCTTGGAATAGCGACCTCAGTGAAGTCGATTGCGACATGTGGCTGCTTTCCAATGGTCCTGGCGATCCGACCCGCACCGGTGATTTAACAGCCCAAGTGGAAAAACTGCTCCATGACGAACGGCCCATCCTCGGCATTTGTCTGGGCCATCAGATTCTCTCTCTCGCGGCTGGCGCCATCACTCGTCGCATGCCTTACGGTCACCGCAGTCACAATCAGCCCGTCTATGAAGTGGGCACAAGGCGCGGTTACATCACCAGTCAAAACCATGGTTATGTCGTGGAAGATGCCTCCCTGCCACCGGAATGGGAAGCATGGTTCCGCAACGTCAATGACCAGACCATTGAAGGGATTCGGCACAAGACCAAGCCGTTCCGCTCCGTTCAGTTCCATCCGGAAGCTTCGGGCGGACCCCGTGATACATCTTGGATCTTTGAACAAATCCTGGCGGAGGTGAAAAAATAATATGCCTATGCTCAAGCAATTGACCGATCTCGGACGTGCACCGAAAGTCTTGCTGCTCGGATCGGGTGGACTTTCCATTGGTCAGGCCGGTGAATTCGATTATTCGGGAACGCAGGCCATCAAGGCTCTGATCGAAGAAAAAGTTGACGTCATCGTCGTCAACCCCAACATTGCTACCGTTCAAACGAATCCTGTTCCTGGTGTCAAGGTTTACCTTTATCCTGTGGAAGTGGAATGGGTTGAAAAAGTCATTCAAAAAGAAAAGCCCGATGCCATCATTGCAGGATTCGGCGGTCAAACTGCGCTGAACTGTTTGATGGGTCTTCATGATGCGGGCATCTTGAAAAAATACAATGTGCTCAACCTCGGGACACCCGCTGCGGTGCTTCGCTTAACCGAAGATCGGGATGACTTCGCGCAGAAGATGCGTTCTATAAGCATGCCCGTGCCTGCTAGTTTTGCCTGCGAAACCTTCGAGCAGTCGCTGGTAGCCGCCAACTCGATTGGCTATCCCGTGATCGTGCGCGCAGCCTTTGCTTTGGGTGGACTGGGTTCAGGATTTGCCAATGATGATGAACAACTCAAAAACTTAGTGCAACCTGCACTGGCTTCCTCGCCTCAAGTTCTGGTGGAAAAATCCCTGAAGGGTTGGAAAGAAGTCGAATATGAAGTGATGCGTGATTCGGAAGGAAACACGATCACCATTTGCAATATGGAAAACTTCGATCCCTTGGGCATCCACACTGGCGATTCCATCGTAGTCTGTCCCAGCCAGTCGCTTTCCGATGATGAATATCAGATGCTGCGTAATGCTGCGATTACCATCGTCAACTCGCTCGGTATTGTCGGCGAGTGCAACGTGCAGTATGCGTTGGATCCAAAGTCGCTCAGCTTCTTCATCATTGAAGTAAACGCCCGCCTCTCGCGTTCTTCAGCTCTGGCTTCGAAGGCTTCCGGTTATCCCATTGCCTATATCGCAGCTAAAGTAGTTCTGGGCTATGACCTTCTCGAACTCAAAAATCCAGTGACCGGCATTACCTACTCTTTCTTCGAACCAGCACTCGATTATGTGACGATCAAGATGCCCCGCTGGGATCTTTTGAAATTCCATGGTGTCAATCGCCATCTGGGCTCGACCATGAAATCGGTGGGCGAAGTCATGGCGATCGGCCGCAGCTTTCCCGAAGCCATCCAAAAAGCCACGCGCATGGTGACAGAAAACCCGGAAGGCTTGAGCATGCTGCGGGCGCCTATCACCGACGAAGAACTGATCGAGGAGTTGAGTGCTCCGACCGATAAACGACTCTATGCGGTGGTCGAAGGCTTCCGTCGCGGCTGGTCGATTGAAACCGTTGCCGAACTGTCGGCGATCGACAAGTGGTTTCTTTACAATATTTTCCATATGATCAAGGTTGAAAAAGAGATCCGCGAATATGGTCTAAAGGGTGATCGCACGGTTGGGGTGGAACTTTTTGTGGCCAAGAGCCTACAAAAAGTATCGGCTGAAGACTGGCGTCGCTGGAAACTTCAAGGTTTCGGTGATGAGCAGATCGCGGCTGTGATTTTGCGCGCAACAGACTTGCCCGCAGGAGCAACCGAAGTCCGCAAAGCTTCTTTGACAGTCCGTAAAATGCGTCTTGAATTCGGCGTGAAGCCGGTCATCAAGAAGATCGATACGACTGCTGGTGAATATCCCTCGCCTTCCAACTATCTTTATATGTCCTACGGTGGGCTGTTTTCGGATCCACTGCCGGATGATCAAAAGGTCTTTTCAGCGATTGTACTCGGCGGCGGTTCCTATCGCATTGGTACATCGGTAGAATTCGATTGGTGTGCTGTCAGCTGTTCCCGCAAACTGCAGGAATCCGGCTGGCGATCGATCATTGTCAATTGCAACCCTGAGACTGTATCGACCGATTACAACAGCTCGGATCGTTTGTATTTTGAAGAGCTTTCCTTGGAACGAATCCTCGACATTGCCGATGTGGAAAGACCCGTCGGCGTCGTCTGTTCCATGGGCGGGCAGCTGCCCAACCGTCTTGCCAAGCCTTTAGCTGATGCAGGCTTGAAGCTTCTCGGCCACAAGCACGACAGCATCGATCGCGCCGAAGACCGCAGCCGATTCTCGAGTCTTTTGGATGATCTCGGCATTGGCCAGCCGCGCTGGACAGCCGCCAAAGGTAAAGCCGATATTCAGAAGTTTATTGATGAAGTCGGTTTCCCTGTTTTGATTCGTCCCAGTTATGTCCTGTCGGGAGCTGCGATGAGCGTGGCCTATGATGATGAGTCTTTGCAATTATGTCTCTTCAATGCCAACGATGTTTCACCGGAACACCCTGTGGTTATCTCGGAGTTCATCGAAGGGGCTCGCGAGATTGAATTGGATGGTGTGGCAAAGAATGGTGAAGTCCTGACTGCCATCGTCAGCGAGCATATTGAAAATGCTGGCGTACATTCTGGTGATGCAACTTTGGTTGTACCCGCGCAAAAACTTTATGTAGAAACGGTTCGCCGCGTGCGGAAGGCTGGTCGCGCGATAGCTCAGGGCCTGAATTTGAACGGTCCGTTCAACATGCAGTTCCTGGCTAAAGATGGCGACATTAAAGTGATCGAGTGCAATGCAAGAGCGGCACGCTCGTTCCCCTTTGTATCGAAAACGGTCGGTTTAAATCTGGCAGATGTAGCAACCGATGTCATGATCGGCGGCAAACCCAACCTAGCAAGATT